>NZ_FNWL01000006.1 GCF_900108095.1 Natronorubrum sediminis | reverse complement strand
AACACCACAACAGGCGGCTGGAATTCGAACCGATCCGCCGGCGTCGGATCCCTGCGCCGCAGGGGCGAGTCCGTCTGCGACGGCGGCCGCGCTCCCACCGGACGATCCCCCTGCTGTCCGTTCGGTATCGAACGGGTTTCGGGTGATACCGACGAGATCGTTATCGGTCGTCGGTCGGTTCCCGAACTCCGGAGTGTTCGTCTTTCCGATGATGATCGCACCGGCGTCCTCCAGGCGCTGGACGACGGGAGACGTTCGATCTGGAACGAAATCGTCGAAAACCGTCGATCCGAACGTGTGACGAACGCCCGCTTTTAACGCAAAGAGGTCCTTGATCGCGATCGGAACACCGTGCAACGGGCCGGTGTCTTCATTCCGCTCGATCGCCAACTGGGCCTCGCGTGCGGCCGCTCGTGCCCGTTCGTCGATGACCGTGCTGTACGCGCTCAGTTCGTCGTTTCGACGGTTGATTCGCTCGAGATGCGCGTCGACAACGTCGATCGGGGACAACTCCCCACCGGCGATTCCTTCCGCGAGCTCCACCATTGACATGAAACACGGGTCGCGTGACATCTCTGGGTAGTTTTCGGGATACAGTGATAAACGTTACTCGCACGGCAGAGCGGTGAGGGAGCGTCTACAAAAAATCAGGCCGGGTGCCTCGAGGTCAAGCCCCGAGGCGGTTCACCGATCACGTTCTCGTCGATCCACCGATCCAATCGCTTGCGGTCGTGGCGCTTCACGTTTCGACGATAGATCTCCGCTCGATACTTTCGAACGCCGGCGGTTCCCCTTTTTGTACTCGGTACCGAGTCACGTCCCTGTTGTCTGGTTCGAGGCGTTCGAACACCCGTGTCACCTACTCGCCGAGACCAACGTATATGTGGGTTGTTCCCTATTACCGAAGTATGATTCGGATCGAGTCTCTCCTCGAGACGAGAGTCGAACGAACGCCGAACGAACCGTTTCTTACTGTTCCGGACGAGACGTTCACGTTCCGCGAGGTGAGAGACCGGGCGAAGCGGTACGCGAACGCGCTGGCGGAGTTCGACGTCGACGCCGGTGACAGGGTAGCGCTGTTCCTGCCGAACAGTCCCGAGTTCGTCTTTCTCCTGTTCGCCAACGCGTATCGCAACAGCGTGACGGCGCCGTCGAACCCCGAGTACCAGCCGTCCGAACTCCGACACTCCCTCGAACTCTCGAGTCCGACAGTACTAGTGACGACGCCGGAACTCCTCGAGGTCGCCGTCGATGCCGCGGACGGAACCGCCGTCGAACGAATCCTGACGACGGAGCCGGTCGACGGTCACGAGTTGCTTCCCGCGCTGGCAGCCGACCAGCCGACCGGCGTCGATCCCCACGACGGCGACGCGGAGACGGTCGGTCTCCACATGTACACGTCCGGAACGACGGGGCCGCCGAAGGCGGTCGAGTGCCGACACAGGAACTGGACGATCAGCGCGATCGATTTTCAGAAGCGACTGGAGATCACGATCGACGACACGCTGTTTACGGCGTTACCGCTCTTCCACGCGAACGCGCAGATCTATTCGACGCTCGCCGCCGTCGCGGGGGGCGCGGAGGTCGTGATTTACGAGCGGTTCTCGTCGACGAACTGGTGGGACTGGTGTCACGACCACGACGTTACGGTGTTCAACGCGATGGGGAGCATGCTCAAGATGCTGGACAACCTGCCCGAGACCGAAGCCGATAGCGACAACCCGGTCGAAATCGTCATGTCCGCGGGGACGCCCCCCGAACTCATCGAACCGTTCGAGGAGCGGTTCGGCGTACGAGTGGTCGAAGGCTACTCGCTCACCGAAGCCCCGTTGGCGATGCTCAACCCGGTCGACGAATCCAAACGGCGCATCGGAAGCGTCGGCATCCCGCCCGCCGAAAAGCGCGTTCGGATCGTCGACGAGGACGGGAATCCGGTACCGGCGGGCGAGAAAGGCGAGATCGCACAGCGCGATACGGCGCTCATGGCGGGCTACCACGGACAACCGGATAAGACCGACGAAGCGATGACCGACGGCTGGTTCCATACGGGCGATTACGGCAAACTCGACGAGGACGGATTCCTCTACTTCCTCGATCGAAAGAAGGACATCGTCCGCCGAGCCGGTGAGAACATCTCGTCCTTCGAGGTCGAAAGCAGCATCAAGGCGATGAACGCGGTCGACGAAGTGGCCGTTATTCCGAGTCCGGACGAGTTCTACACGGAGGTTGTGAAAGCGCTCGTCCGAGTGAAAGACGACGAAGAACTCTCACCAGGGGAGATCGTCGATCACTGTCGCGGCGAACTCGCCTCGTTCAAGCTCCCTCGATACGTCGAGTTCGTCGACGAGTTTCCGTACACGCCAACCGGGAAAATTCAGAAACAGAAACTTCGGGAGCGCGAGCAGGAAACGGAGCCGGAGCACTGGGTCCGAGAGCAGTGACAGAACGAACCTGTAACCACACTTTAGTCTGAATTAATCCGGTACGCGTCCTTCTGGGGTCGACTCTTCCGGGACCCCAATCATTAGGTCACTGAGGGGATACATCTCAGAGAGATGCTTCCTGACCCCCGTCGTGCGATCGCCGAGCGGGTCTACTACGGGTGGATCATCGTCATTGGTGCGTTGCTCGCCACGACGGCCGTCTACGGAACCAGCTACGCCTTCGGTGTCTTCTACGACGTGTTCATCGAAGAGTTCGATGTTTCTCGGTCGGTGCTTGCGGGCGTGTTCGGGCTCCAGACGGCACTGATCTACATCGTCGGCGTTGGTGCGGGACGAGCGGTCGACAGGTATGGCCAACGAGCCGTCGCGGCGGTGTCTTCTGCCTTGTTCACGGGCGGGCTCGTTTGGGCCGCGCTCTCGCGGTCGTACCTGGAACTCTTTGCCGCGTACGGCTTCCTCACCGCAATCGGAATGGGCGGACTCTTCGTCGTGAGCTTCGCGACCATTCCACTCTGGTTCGAAACCAGACGCGCAACGGCGTCCGGGATAGCTTCCGCGGGGCTCGGTATCGGAATGGTCGTTTTCCCCCTCGGCACCGAACTCCTCATCTCGTCGGCTGGCTGGCGACAGGCGATGTTCGGTATCGCACTCCTTGCCGGTATCCTCTGTATCACGTTCACAGCGTTCTTCGTCAACCGGCCTTCGGAGGTCGGCGCGGACGCGAGCGTGGAATTCGATGGCGGCGAATCACCGTTCGAGACGATAGACGCTCGTTCCACCCAACGAACATCACTTGCGAGTAACGAGACGATCACTTCACGGCCGTTTCTGCTGGTCTTCCTCGGGTGGGTGTTGCTATCGATGCCGATCTACATCGTCATCAGCCACGTGGTTTCGTACGCGACCGTCATCGGAATCGGCCGTTCCCAGGGCGTTCTCGCACTCACCACGGTAGGTGTCGCGGCCACGGTCGCGCGCTTCGGTGTGGGTATCCTGGCTGATCGTGTCGGCCGAACGCGGACGTTCATCGCCTGTACGTCTTTGCTCGGCGCAGCGATGGTCGCCATCGCATTCGCACCGACACCGGCGGTTTTTCTCGGAACGATCGTTATTTTCGGCGTCGGCTACGGGGGCTGTGGGAGTCTCTTTTCGCCTCTCGTCGCCGATTTGTTCGGTCACGAGGACCTCAACACGTCCTTCGCCGTCATGTCGCTCTCGTTCGCTGTAGCCGGGCTCGCGGCACCGCCGCTGGTCGGGTACTGGTTTGAGATCACCGGTAGTTACACGGGGTCGTTCCTGCTCGCAGGGCTTGGCGCCTTTATTGGTGCCGGTTGCGTCGCTGTCGCATCGAGACTCAACTAGTAGGCGACGGGTCGAAGTCACAGTAGTTCCGCGAACGTTGCCATGGTCGCCTCTTTTTCGTTGTCGCTCGCACCTACCTGTCGGCAAAAGTTCGTTGGCCCCGTAGTATCTATTCGCGAACTTTCAATGACCACCCGAATCTTTCTTCAATCATATTGTACTGAATTGAAGCGTCTGCAACGGAACCTTTTCGGTACTACTGACGTATCCTTTCACATGGGAGACCTTCTCATTAGAGATGCCCGAATCGTCGACGGAACTGGTGCTCCGTGGTTCACCGGCTCCGTCGTCGTCGACGACGGGACGATCGTCTCGGTCCGCCAGGAAGCGAATCCAGGTACCGACGCCGAAAAAACGATCGACGCCGACGGCCGTATCGTCTGTCCTGGCTTCATAGACACGCATTCACACTCTGACATGCGATTGTTCGAGGATCCGACGCTCGAGCCGAAGATCCGACAGGGAATCACGACGGAAATTCTCGGACAAGACGGGTTCTCGATGGCGCCGATGTACCGCGATGGAGGCGCTCAGGAGTGGAGCGCACAATTGAGTGCGCTCGCGGGGCAGGCAGACATCGATTGGACGTGGGGCAGTATTGGGGATTACCTCGACGCCGTCGAGGACAACGGCATCGCACCGAACGTCGCACTGTTCGTCGGCCACGGGACGATACGATACAACCTGCTCGGGATGAGCGACCGAGAACCGACCAACGACGAACTCGCCGAGATGCGCTCACTCGTCACCGGGGCGCTCGAAGAAGGCGCACTCGGACTCTCGACCGGCCTGATTTACACACCGTGTACCTACGCAACCCGTGAAGAGGTTACGGAGTTGGCTACGGCACTCGAACCGTACAACCGCCCGTTCGTTGCCCACATCAGAAGCGAGGGCCGCTGGATCTGGGATGCGCTCGACGAGTTCGTCGACGTCGGTTCCGAGAAAGACATCCCGTTGCACCTCTCGCATTTCAAGGTTGCCGGGCGAGGACAACAGGGCAACGCTTCACAAGCGGTGAATCTTATCGAGACCGCTCGAGATCGAGGGGTCGATGTGACGGTCGAACAGTATCCGTACGCCGCAGCGAGTACGATGCTCTCCGCTACTCTCCCGCCGTGGGTCCATTCAGAGGGGCCGGAGCGAACGCTCGAACACCTCGGAGATGAGGAGACAAGAGCACGGATCCGCCGTGATGTCGAGGAGTGGCGGATCGACGGCTGGGAGAACATCGGAGCCCTTACCGGTTGGGATGATGTGGTTATTTCGGACGTACAAACGGACGCTAACGCCAATCTCGAGGGACGGAGCATCGCGTCGGTCGCTGAGGAGCGCGGCGTGAACCCTGTCAGTGCGGTCTGTGACCTGCTGTGTGAAGAGGAACTGGCAGTGAGCGCGGTGTATCACATGATGGACGAAGCCGACGTCAGAGAGATCCTTACGTACGAGCGAACCTGTATCGGCACCGACGGTCTGTTCGGAGGGAACCCCCACCCGCGCGTATACGGTTCGTATCCGCGGATCCTGGGGACGTACGTTCGCGACGAAAATTTGATGATCCTCGAGGAAGCCATTCGAAAGATGACCGCACTGCCGGCACGAGCGATGGGCCTCTTGAAAAAGGGACTCGTTCGGCCAGGAATGGACGCAGACCTCGTCGTGTTCGATCGAGTTCGAGTCGGAAGCGATGCGACGTACGAAAATCCACGTCGATATTCTGACGGCATCGATCACGTGGTCGTTAACGGTGAATCGATTATCAGCGAAGGGGAAGTGACGGGTGAACTGCCGGGCCGTACGATACGAAACTGTACATGACGGTTTGGCCTAACAACTGATAACCGTAGTTTCCGAGCTGACACAAAGATGCGGCCACCCCACGGTGCCGCTGTATAGACTTGAGGAAGAGACGTGAGAACAATACGCAACGGTCTGCATCCAGAACGCGGTAATCGGCCTAAATTGCTCGACACTATCCTCATACTGTTCAAATTATAGAGGAGTGCGGTTTCGATCTACTCAGTGTATCGTTCACAACTGGAGTCACAAACCCGATCTCCAGTCAGAATCTGGTCGGAATCCAAATTACGCTGCGGTCGAAGAGGCTGTGGTCTGGCTTAACATCGAATGGTGGTCAATGTAGATGTGGTTCATTCTGAATTGACCGAAGTACTTTACACGCCGTTTGAGTCGTATAGAGCCTACTGTCGACCAGATCACGTTTGCGGAGAGTGTCTCGGGCGGCCAGCACAGCACGAAAGCGCTGCGAAGACTCTCACGCCAGTCACGCTCGAGTGCTCTTCGTCTCACACACTAACTCGAGGCTGGAAACGTTTACGTCAACGAGTGGTTCAGCGACATCAGCCGGGCATCTTTCGGCGGTTACAAGCAATGCGAGTTGCCCGAAAAGGTCCTCGAGGCGAGTGATCCATGTCCGATTGCGCACGATTCAGCCCTACTACTAATCATATATTTGATATTTATGGAACGATAAACAACACTGTTGATGTTTGTAATCCCCAAAGCCCAATTCTAATTCATTGAAATGCATGTTTCAGACACTATTCGGTATTTGGGTATATGTGTATTAAATGAACTCTGACTAATCATCCACGAACGGTGTACCGAATCTGATTTCCAACCAAAATCAATCGAAATACGAATTTTATTTATGCTAACGCAAAGATAATACACCTAAATGACAATCAATACTGGCTGTACACCTCGTCGATACAGACTAAGTAAATCTCCTGATATACGGACCAAAACTTCTGGATGAATATTATGTGAGTGCGTTTAATCGAACATTCGCGAGAAATTTGGCGTCTTAGGTGCCGTATTCCCTGTCAACCACGCCTAGCACTTAAGGTGTATTCCAGAGAACTGCGTTCCAATTCCGTCTCGGACGTCACGAAAGCGGGAACGCTATCAAAATATAAATAAATTGGTGGAATGCGAATCCCTCTGTTTAGAAACAACTTCCGATACGTCGGTTCAGCAACCACTGAAACGTTGTTACAAGAGTTCCCCGTCTAGTGAGTATGTCACAAACCGAACCAACACGATGACATAGAGTTAGTACTTATTTTAGCCCAATTCTATTCTATCGGGCCAACACCGTCATTACGAGGTCGACGGCGATCCAATCTTCGCAACGGTGTTGTGCTCGACGTCGACCGCCTGTGCGTCCTCGTCGAGCAGTGCGACGACGAGGTAGGGAACATACGATTCGAAGTACTCGATGAGCTTTCCGATTCGGTCGGCGTCGATCGCCTCGAGCGAGTCGACCAGCATGAACGGGACCGTCTCGTAGATGTCGTGGACGAGATACCCGGCGAGTGCGAAAACCAATCCGGTCACCTCGCGTTCGCTCTCGCTCAAGTGATCGATCGTATCCTCGTAGGCGGATCCATCATCGGTGCTGCGGACGATTTTCAGATCGAACGACGATCTGGTCACCTTTCGTCGCCCCTCGCGAACGTCCTGAGTCGTCCGATCGATCCAGATGCGATCGAGGTTGCCGTACCCGAGCACGTCGAGCAGGTTCTCCATGTGTTCGTTGAACGCGTCGACCGCGTCAGCCTCGATCTGACCGATTCGAGTCCGCAGATCGGTCAGTTCGTCGGTTACGTCCTCACGTCGTTCTTCGAGTCCGTTACGGTCGTCGAGTCGATCTTCGATATCGTCAATCTGCCCGTCGAGTTCCTCGAGACGCCGTTGCGTTCGTTCGAGTTCGAACTCGAGTTGGTTGACCTCCTTGTGTTGATCGAGAACGTCGCCGTACTCTTCGGTCTCGAGGTCGTCGATCTCCGCTTCGAGAGTTTCGATCTCGTCGGTACGGCGTTCACGCTCGTCGATCAGTTCCTCGACACGCTCCTCTCGTCGGTCGATCTCGTCGTCGATGGACTCGAGGCGTCGCTCAGTCTGCCGGTACTCGGTACGGTTTTCATTGATTGCCGAGAGCGTTTCCCGTCGCTCGTCGAGTTCCGTATCGAGTTCAGACCGGTCTTCGAGTCGCTCTTGACGGACGCTACGGAGTTGCTCGATCGTCGTCTCGATTTGGGCCTGAGCAACAGCGGAGCCACAGGTCCAGCAGGTGACCGTGTCGTCGTCGGCCAACAACTGATCCGTTACGTCACTGCCATCGTCGCCCTCGTTGTCGGATCCGGAACTCACCTCGGGAAGGATCGACTCCTCGTCGCTGAGCAACTGCTCGTTGAACTGAATCGTGCTCTGGAGCTGTGAGATCTCTTCCGAAAGGTCGGCCTTCTCTGCCTGTAGCGTGTCGATTTCGGCCTCGAGCCGGCCGAGATCCGTCTCTTCACCTGTCGACAGCGACTCGAGGTCGGTTTCGACTTCTTCGCGTTCAGTTTCGAGGGCATCGATGCTCTCGCGTTCAGTTTCGATCCGCTCACGGACGCGTTCGATTTCCGATCGCGTCTCACGCAACGCTTCGAGTTTCGTTTCGAGTTCGGAGCGTTCCTCCCGTCGCTCCTCGACGTCGACGTCCGTTTCCTCGAGTTCGAATTGTGCCGTCTCGAGTTCCTCCTGAAGCGCTTCGATTTCGTCGGTGACACGCGTTCGTTTTGCCTCGAGGTCAGGGAGTTGTCCTTCGAGTTCCTCGAGTTCCTCGAGTTGGTCGTCGATCTGTCGCTTACGCTGTTTACAGCGGTCGATTTCTGCGTTGATGGCGTCGGTATCGACCGGTCGCATAATCAGTTCGCGAAGATCGTCGCCACGACTGACGGCCCGTCTGGCTTCGTTCGATTCGAGGAGAAATGCGAAAAGATCGATGCGCTCCGACTCGTCGAGGAACGGGTCGCCGTCGGTGACGAGCGTCCCGTTTCGCCGCTCGAGCGAGCGGCGGTACAGTTCGTCACCGAACTCGAGTTCGACTTCACCCTCGGTAGCGTCGGCCTTGAGACTGACCTTGTCGCTTCCGAGAGCCGCCATAAGTGCCTGCAGGAGCGAGGTTCGATTTGTCGCGTTTCGTCCGGCGAGGACCGTTACTCCTTGCTTGAACGTAACAGTCGTTTCGTCGATTCCCCCAATATTGTTCGCGTAGAGCGTCGCCCGTGGCGGTGTATCTTGTTCCGCTCTCTTCAAATCGGTTTTCATACCATCACCTTCTCACCGCCGCCAGATATATTTTCCCTTCGCGCCTGGACAAAAATTCGACAAAATGAGTCCTTTTGCGAATAATTACTAGTATGACGCCTCAAACGACGTCTTGCTCTTGACAGTCACAACTTCGTTCCTCGAAAAGTGTTCGAATAGGGTACTCTTGGAGACACTCTTCACACGTAACGGTGACGGAGACGGTGACGGTAAACTCACCAATATCGACAATGTCGTTGCGCTTTAGCTGTGCGACAGTGTCGGTCGTCACTGCCGCTGTTCGGTTCTGGAGTGCGCCGAGTTTATTGGTACTTTGCTCGACTCGTTCCTCGTCGCTCGGCGTATCGAGTTCCGCCTCGAGACAGTTCGTCAGGTGATTGTACACGGTCTGATGCGAGACGAAGTTTGACTCGACGTCGTCGATCGGGACGCCGTCGCGTCGCAACTCGTTTCGCGTCTGTACCCGCGTCCCGCTGCTGACATCGTCGTCAGTCAACAGCCGGTACGTATTTTCGACTTCGCCGTCTTTCGGAACGATTCCTGTGTCCTCGAGGCCCGCTTCGAGGATTTGCTGGTTAACGTGGGTTGCGAGTTGGCGTGTGCTCAGTTGTTCGTCACCGTCACCGACCCAGTACATGACCAGATCGCTGTTGAGACTCGAGAGTTCGTATTCTGCGGCGACGCGTCCAAGCTTGCATCCACAGGCAATTTCGCCTTCAGTAGATTGCGGTCGTTCGGTCACTATCTCAGAATCAGTATCAGCGTACAAAAGCACTGGGTATTCGGATGTCAACTGCTAATTCACCATTGATATTTTCACAGTGACTGTGAGCTGTTTGGTGGTCACCATTATCGTAGGTCATATATTTACAGTTGTATTGTCGTAATGGGGTGCGTGACATCACAGGTGGGCCAGCCGCTTTTCCGTTGGATACACCATGGGGCTATCGAATTGACAATTGCGTCTACGTCGGCACCTTCGAATAGGTTAGCAATACTCTACGTTATCGACGATTGCGATGGTTTTGTCGACACCAAATTGTGGGCGACACACGGCACGAATGAGTTCCGTTCGTCACTCGACAATGCAGTCATGGTAATATTAGCATCGCCGATATGTTCGCACTGCAAAAATCTGGCGTTCGCGGTATCTCCCTCGAGTTACATGAGCGAACCGATGGGCTACTGTCAGTGCTACCGGAGCTGGAGTGATTCGGATGAACCTCTGCGAGCGGAACTCGTTTTGAGCGTCGGGTCCGTCGTGACTGACGCCGAGTACGAGAACGGACTCGTTGATTCCTTTGTGCCGCCAAAGCGATTGTCGGTGCGAAGGAGTCTGACAGCGTGATTTGTTCTGCGTCCGGGAAAAACACGTTCTGGTTAGGCCTACTGCTGACCGAAGCGCCCTCGTTGCTCTATGAAGTTCAGTAACCAACCCCAGTGTCCGAGGAGCAACGTACCGTCCCGTCCATGTGCGACCGAACTCGAGAAACGAGTAAAATGACGAGCCACCGGATTGGACTGATCGGCTACGGAAAAATCGGATCGTTGCTACACGAGTGAATCGCGGCACGTGATGCATACGAACTCGCGTACGTTTACTCGAGGGGAGAGAACGACCCCGTCGATGATGGGGTCGAAGTGGTTGATCGAGACGCACTCGGTACGCTTGCCGTTGACCTTGCAGTCGAGGCCGCAACTGGGGCCGTCCTGGAGTCAGTCGGGGAAGAAGTACTGTCGCTGTCGGATCTGATGGTCCTTTCGACGACGGTGCCTGCTGATCGAACGCTCGGGGATCGACTCGTCGAAATCTGCGACGTGAACGACACTCAGCCTTACATTCCCACACTGCGATACTGGGGACTGTCGGCTTCTAAAACGCCCGAGTAGATCTCGAGCGTGCACACATCGATATCCGCGAAAATCCCTCGAACATCGATTTCTCGTACGCCGATAGCGACGCAATTGACGGCGAGACGGTCCTGTATGTGGATTATTGAATTAGACAGTCTATGATTCAGAGAATCAATGAGTTATGACTTTCCGAATCAGTGAATACTTGAATCAGTGATCAACTAAATTGTTGAGCCAACGATTCGACGACCGGCTGATTATAACGTCACTGAATCACTAACTAGGGGATTTACTGATTATATGATTCAATGATTCAATGACTCAATGAATTCTTGATTCGCTGAATTCTTCGAACAAAGAGGCCCTGGGTCTATGAATCATGGTTCCACTGGCTCAATGGTTAACTACCAACTGATTTCCGAGTCACTGAATTTCTGACTCAAATATTCACTAACTATCTGATTCACTGATTCGGAAATTCATTACCTTCGATTCCTATCTCTCCGACTCAACACCTCACAAATTCCTTGATTCACGGAATCACTGAATCCACGACTCCTAGAGGTATTAATCTATTAGGTCCTTGAATTGGAGGGGAAGTAATGCAGTAACCGTGAGTTCTGTATATTTTTGACTCAGTAACTCAGTGAGTTTCGAACTCAAAAATCATTGAATCACAGATTCAAAAAGTCATAAATCGTGCTACCAACATTAACCAAACTGAGGCACTGTCTAGTTCAGCACCTCCTCGGCTGGCGTTCGGCCATACAGTGCTTGATTCGGTCGATCATGGTTGTAGTGGTGTCTGAAGCGTCTGAGCCAGATTACTAGCGTCTCTACTCGTGGAATGTACAGTGGACGAAATTCTGGAGGATCTGAAAAGTAATAGTGAGGAAGATACGCACGTTCTTGGTTCAATTGTTGTAATTCAGTATAGAAAGTTGATTGACCAACTATACGAGACGGAGGTTGTAGATGGTCAGCAACGCCTCATAACGATCTCCCTTCTTCTCTGGGCGATGTAACAATACTATGATGACCAGGGGGAGCCGATTGCCGAGCAAATCCGAGAGACCTATCTCCACGAAGCAGATTTCGACATCAACGAATATCCGAAACTAGAACTCAGTCGGTTCAATAACGATCGGTACCAGGAGATTATAGCTGGAGATCCCACGAACGTTCTGGAAGAGGAACAACTCCGATATTCTATGATTTTTCGCTAACAAGATCGAGGACCTCAGGCGCGTCGCCGCAGTCCGGGACGCCGCGCCCGACGCCGAAATCGCCCGGGGTGCGAATCTCGAGGTGATGATCGGGTGCATGCTCGAGAGCGCCCTCGTGCTCCACGCCAGCGCACACCTAGTCGCCGGACTCGGCGACTTCTCGTACGTCGATCTCGACGGAAACCTCTCGTTCGAACGCGATATCGCCGACGTTCCGAAGGGGCCGACACACGATCTCTTCGGTCCCGGTCACGGCATCGTTCCCGATCCCGAGGTCGTTCCTGACTCCCCCGTTTGAGATGACGGTCGACGATACCCGACGGATCGAGTCGCAGCGTGACGACGGTGATACAGCGACGTTGCGCGTTCGATCCCTGCTTGAGGAGGACTCGAGCGCGAGTACTACACGGCGACCGTCGCTGTCGCTGGCACCGCCGACGACCGCTCCGTTGAGGTGGCAGTCGGGCAGCAGTCGCCGACCGACGAGACTCCCGTCGGGCTCGTGACGCCTGGACCAGCGATCTCCTCTGGCTCCGCAAATCGATCAAGCGGTATTCGGTTGATTACCGGTCGCCGATTCAACTGTTCGACAATTTGGCTCGCATAGAGCCTCGCAGCGGGCAATCGAGTCAACCGGCGTCTTTTCGAGTTGTATACTTGGAACGCCTTCCCATCACGTTCCATCCACTGTACGCGTATTCGAGTAGTCAGTGAACTTAGGTTGCATCGGCGATCGCTTCCATCGTTGTACGCTTTTCGTATTCATTCATTTTATTGACAAAGCCGATACGAACGGCATCGACACCATCGATCGATGCATACTTTTCGACCCACTCACGAACGTAGTCGGGCGTTCCCGCAGCCCCCAGTTCGTCAAGGACTTCGTCCGGAAGCGCGGCGGCCATAGCATCAGTGTCACGTTCTTCCCAAGCTGCCCGAATTTCCTCGACGACGCCTGGGTAACCCTGCTCGGCGACCGAGTTACCATAGTATGGTCCGTACGCTCCCAGCAGGAATGCGAATGTACTACGGGCTTTCGATCGGGCGGTCTCACGATCCTCACTCGCGATACAGCGGACGATCGGTGCGACTCGTAAGTCAGAAAGGTTTTTGCCAGCGAGTTCGGCTCCACGTTCGAGGTCTTCGAGTCGCTCCTCGAGACCAGCTTTCGTGAACAGTTGCGGGGCCCATCCATCTCCGAAGCGGCCAGCCATCTCGGTGGCTTTCGGACCGAGGGTCGCGACGTCAATCGGCGGCGGATTCTCTGGCACCCCGCGATCATAGTTGAGCCCGGCGATGTCAAAAATCTCGCCTTCATACGCAGGATTTCCGTTGTCGTAGACAGCGCGGATCACCTCAATCGTCTCACGAGTTCGTCGCAGTGGCCGATCGAACTCGAGGCCGTGCCAGCGTTCGGTGATTGCGGGCGAACTCGGCCCGAGACCAAGTCGAAACCGACCGTCGGAAGCGTCCTGCAACGTGAGCGCAGTTTGTGCGAGCACTGCCGGTGAGCGGCCGTACGGCGAGATAACGTCGTTCGAGATGCCGAGTTCAGTGGTCCGGTCGGCGGCGAGGGTCAGTGGTGGAACGATGTTCCAGTCCGTTGTCTCACCGACGGTAATACGATCGAACCCCAACTTTTCCGCCTCTGTTGCCCGATCACCGACGTCCTGTGGCCGCTCGTAGTCGTAGAGCCGAATCAGCAGGTCGAGTTCGGTTTTCATGGATCTGTCCTCCATATCGATTGTCGGTTCACTTGTTCTTTCGTCATCGTTCCCCACCATGTAATCCATCTGTATAAATTTCATCTCTCATGGCAGAATAGGGTCATTTGAATCGTTGTGTTGTTTCGCATAGCGGAGTTGGATGGTCGGATTTCACTATGCAGTAATCTCTTTCCCGCGTAGCAAACATCACTCTGATAACGTTTTTAATTAGACATTATGTGCAAATAGACTGTTCGAAAATATTCTATAGTACGCGTACAGTTACCGCTTTACGCGTGTATGTGTATTCGTCTGTTGTCGCCGAGAGTAGAATTCCGTGTTCATAGTTGGGAATTTTTCCCCTCTAATTCCCGGTGATTTCTTTATTGAAACGGTCGTTATTAGGCTATCGCTGCTAGTCACACTCTATCGTGAGTAACAAGCACAAACAAGGGTTTCGACGGACGGACATGCATTTACAGAAATACTACCGTAAATCCACGTCGAAAGTGGGCATTTCGATTGGCACTCATTGACAAACGATGTCTTTACTGTTCATCGAAAAAGTGTCTAAATACTGTCCACATATAATTCTCTCTATTTGTCATATATGTTTAGAAGGCGAGCGTAAACGCCGACTGTTGTACAAAGAAAAGGGGATCGAATCCCTCGAGAGCTGATTCAGGACGGGTCGCGTGGCGAGCAACAGGAACCATAAAGTCGCTTCGGATCGCTGTTAGCGTACAATGACGGACGCTGACGTTCCGCAACTTGTCGAACCGAGTTGGCTCGAGGGCCGTTTACACGAACCGGACTTGCAGGTTATCGACTGTACCGTTCACCTAAATTTCGATCCGGAAACTGGGGCGCGGCGAACTGAGTCTGGTCGTTCTGACTGGGAACAAGCACACATCCCGGGCAGCGTTTTCGTCGATATTCCGACGGACGTTTCGGTGACGGACGACCCGGCGTACCCCTACCAACTTCCGTCGAGCGAACAGTTCGCCGAGGCAATGTCACGTCTGGGCGTCGGTGACGACCGTCGAGTAGTCCTCTACGATTCTACAGGGAATGGGTGGGCCGCTCGCGTCTGGTGGTTGCTTCGGACCTTCGGTTTCACCCGAGCGGGCGTGTTGAACGGGGGGTTTACGACGTGGACCGCCCAGAACCGTCCAGTCTCCGATGATCAGCCGAGTCCGTCTCGAGCAACCTTCACCCCGGACGTTCGGCCGAGGCTGATCGCCGACAAAGATGACGTTCTAGCTGGTATCGACGACGAAGAGTGCTGTTTGATCAACGGATTACGTCCAGCAGATCACGAGGGGAGTGGTCTCGTCAAGTACGGTCGGCCCGGGCGAATTCCCTCGAGTGTGAACGTCCCTGCGGTCGGTGAAACCGCGATTGTCGATCCGGAAACTGCGAGATACCAGTCGCTCGATGAACTTCGTGGCCGGTTCGGCGAAGTTGGTGCCTTAGACGCCGAGCGCGTGATTGCCTACTGCGGCGGCGGAATCGCAGCCAGTAGTGTGGCATTTGCACTGACGCTGCTCAGCGTCGATGATGTCGCCGTCTACGACGGGTCGCTCGCGGAGTGGGGTCGCGACGAGTCGTGTCCGATGGTAATCAATTCAAATCAACGCTCGAGTGAGTGACGGTAGGTCACTCTGTCGGAATCCGGAGAACGAACAGCACGATCAACCCCGCTAACCCGGCGAGAGATAGAAACACCTCGTCGAAGTAACCCCAATCGGCGATCGCACCGAATACCGCTGGGCTCACGGCGGCTATTGCCATTCCACCAGTCCTGATGATGCCGAGTCCGGTCCCTTTTATGTCATTGGGAATACCCTGGATGAGGTGCGACTGTGTGATCGTCCCGCTTCCCAACATGGGGGCGATAAGAATCGTAACGACAACAATTGGGAGCAGGCCGTCGACGAGCGGTAGAACCACGAGGGACGTCCCGGAGATTACCATGACCGTCAGTAGTGAGAGCCGGATCCCGATGCGATCGTAGGCCAGTCCCGATAGCGGCTTGATAGCTACCCCGACGGCGAAAAAGCTCCCAAAGAGTATCCCGGCGGCTGTCGCGGACAACCCCTTCTCTTCGATGAGGTACGTCGGATAGAATCCCGTAAATGTGATCCACACGATCATGTAGACGATGAACGCCGCCGACCCGTACAGGACCGTTCGCTTCCGGAGCGCCGCACCGACGTACCGTATGCTCTCCATGGAGAACGTATCGACTCCGCTCTCTGGGCCCGAGGTGCGTGCGGGCACGTACAGCCATAGCGCGAGCGCGACGGCGACGAACAGCGGGAGCGTGTACGCAAACCCGAACTGCCAGACGACGGCAGCGGCGAGTGCACCGGCGACCGGCGGAAGAAGCGCCTGTCCAGCGTCGGCGGCTGCGAGCACGACACCCACGGTCGTTCCGACACGTTCTGGAAAGAGGTCGTCGAGGGCCGTGTATCGAGCGACTCCGAACAGGGCGATTCCGAGTCCAAGGAGGACCGTCGCGAGAAAGAGGGTGGCTATAGAACCCGAAACGACGATGAATACGACCATCACGGCGGTGACCACCGTACTCACGACCATGATTCGCCCTTCCCCAAACCGATCCGCTAGTATCCCGCCGGGAACCTGTCCCGCTGCGTTCGAAAGCCACAGCACCGTCAGCAACAGGCCCGCCGTTCCGAGGTTTAGTCCGTACGCTGCACGTAGCTCCGGTAACACGACCGGATAGATCATCTGTACGCCGATCAAGAGGAACGAACTGCTCGCGATGGCGAGGAGTGCTTTGCCGTGTCCGTCTCCCTGGACTCCAGAAACGCTGGCTCGTATGCTCGAGTAGATTGCTTTGTGGCTCACGTGATACAAGTAGTTCATAGTGTATCCGAGGAGCATTAATGCTTGTTAACAATTAGCACTTGCCGCGTTTTTGACTCGGTCGCGATTCGTCACTCGTCCGCCGCCCGACGTTCTCCTTCGTGACACCACTTCGTCGAAGACGATCCGAAACGCGTGATCGGGAACGATATGGAATGGCGTTTGAACGCGGTCGTGGACATCCGATGAACGCAACCGAGGAAAATCTGAGGCTGTTTCGCAGTCGGTGGCGGTTCAAGGTTGTCAGCGACCCTGGAACACCGGATCCCTATCCTCGCTAAACGCGCTAACTCCTTCCTCGTGGTCTTCGGTCCCGTATGCGATATTCTGCGCCTGTGCCTCCCGTTCGACCGCCTGTCGAATCGTGCTGCCGTACGACCGATCGATGTTCCGAAGGGAGCGACCAAGCGCGACCGTCGGTCCGGTCGCGATCGATTCGATTAATTCGGTTGCCTTCGACTCAAATTGGTCTGTCCCGTACTCGTGATTGATCAGTCCTAGTTCCTCCGCGTGGTCTGCGCCGATGATCTCGCCGGTAAGCGCGAGCTCTTTTGCGACGTTCCAACCGGTTGCGCGCGGAACCAGAAACGACGTCGCGAAGTCCATCGATAGCCCGACGTTTCGAAACACGAGTCCGAACGACGCATCTTCACTCGCGAGTTGTACGTCACACGAGAGCGCCAGTCCCACGCCAGCTCCGAGACAGTAGCCGTCGATTTTCGCGACGGTCGGTATGTCGGTGTTGTAGATTCGAATCGGGACATGTTCACACAGGTCGACGAGTTCCTGGATTCGGTCTTGGGCGGTGCGAGTCGATTCGTCTCGGTCGGACATTCCACCGACGTCGCCACCGGCACAGAACGCCTTGCCACTGCCCTGGAACACGATGCAGCGGACGTCGTCTCGCTCGTCGATAGCGTCGAGGGCACTCTCGAGTCCTCGCTTGATTTCGTCCGATAGCGCGTTCATTCGGTCGGGTTGGTTGAGCGTGATTGTCGCGATTCCGTCGTCGAACTCCGCTAGTACGGCCTCTGCGGACATACCGCATACGTCGCGGCGGCGGGTGATATACATTGTTACTTCAACGATCCCCTTCGAATTTCTCAGATAGCCGCTCACACAGTTAACTCAAGCTATTTTGGGGTTGGCAGATATGATTGTTGACGCACGTTGCGAAACGGTGTTCCCGTCGAGTCAATGCAGGGCAGTCGCTGAGACCGACGCCGAGAGTATCGATTTCGGCGACCGCAACGAAACTCCGCTGGAAAATCTTGTTCGGGAACGTCGCCCAGGTGATGGTCCTCGATGCTAACCACCCGCTACCATAGCGTCGATGGACTGGGTCGGTTTGTTCTCGTCTCAATGGTCTGTCAGCTATTCCGTGAGACTGCTCTACCGATACACATCCGGTGGCATATCTCCTCCCGTATTGGTGGTTCTAATACTGGTCACGTGACCGCCGTACTGTCTTCTTCTCACAAGAATTAATAGTATGTAGGAGATGATCATGGTATGAGTACACCAGACACGGAAAAGGATGTCAGTGGCGGTACTGACTCCAAGGGCATAAATGATTTTCCCCAGATTCTCCCTCGTTCACGATCTGAGTTGTCCGTCCGGCGATTCGTACGAATACTTCTCTATACCCTAGCTGTAATAACGGTTGTGTGGCACCTGTATTACGCTTCGAGCGGGCGAATGCCACGGTCGCAGCACGCGAATATCCATCTGGGATTGATGCTTTCTGTGTTCTATCTTGCCAGCATTAATTTCTCACCTAGTGGAGTGAGAGACAAGGTGGACAACGCGATCTCTGCCGGTCTGTTCGTTACGATACTCGCGACGACGGCCTACGTTCACGTTCATTACTGGCGATGGCTACGCCAGGCGCGCGAGCAGTACATCTACACGAACGTAGATGTCTTAGTCGGGGCAGTAATCATGCTCATAACGATCCACGCGACGTGGAAAGCGTACGGGAAGCTACTTGGTTTCGTCACGGTCGGTGCGATCGGCTACGGTTACTTTGGGCCGGTATTCCCTGGTATTCTCAACCACGGCGGCTTCGACATCGAGACTATCATTTACAGCAATTCGGTCGCGCTAAACGGAGTTTACGGCTTTCTGCTCGGAGTTGGTGCAACCTGGGTCGTGATCTTCATTTTGTTCGCGGGAATCATCGAATCCTACGGTGGAATGGACTACGTCATTAAAATTGGTCGGTCGGTCGGGAGGCGTATCTCCTCGGGAATCCCACAGGTTGCAATCGTCTCGAGTATGTTAATGGGGTCGATAACGGGCAGTTCAGCGGCCAACGTCGCGACGACCGGGTCGTTCACGATTCCGTTGATGCAGGACAACAGGGTGGGGGATAAGTACGCCGCGTCAATCGAATCGATCGCCAGCACTGGCGGGCAGATTCTCCCACCGGTTATGGGGTCCGCAGCGTTCTTAATGGCAGACCTTATCGGCGTCTCGTTCGTGGATATTATACAGGCAGCTATCCTTCCGGCGGTGTTGTTCTACATCGGAATGGCGTTCGTCGTTCACCTCTCGGCTCACCGATACGGTTGGTTGCTCCGTGAAGGCGACATTGCAGACGTACCCGACGAGGAACGCGTTGGTCCCGTCGAAATGCTGGTCAGCACCGCACCGTACACGATACCCCTCCTGGTTCTTATCTACACGCTTGTCGTCCTTCGATGGGACCCAATGAGTGCCGGACTGTACGCGATTCTCGCACTGATTCCGGCCGCCCTAATTCGGGATCTCATTCTCGACCCGTCGTCGATGTCGACGGTCAATATTTGGGGCCGACGAACCATCGAAGGGTGCAAGATCGGTGTCGTGAACATGGCACCGCTGACCGCGGTTCTCGCCTCGCTCGGTATCGTCATCCAGATCATCAGCCAAACCGGCTTCGCACTGAGCTTCTCGCTTCAGATGGTCGCCATCGCCGGAGGCGTGTTCTTCGTCGTGTTGTTCCTCGCGATGACTTCTAGCCTTCTGTTCGGGCTCGGCATGCCGACGCCAGCCGCGTACGTCGTCGTCGCCGTGTTGACCGCACCGGGTCTCGTGCAGTTAGGTCTTGGCGAGATCACCGCACACATGTTTGTGTTCTATTTCGCCCTTCTGTCAACGATTACGCCACCGGTCGCCTTGTCGTGTGCGGTCGCCTGTGGTATCGCCGGCGCGTCGTTTTTTGACGTCTGCAAGGAAACGATTCGACTCGGGTTGTTCTCTTTCATGATCCCGTGGGTGTTCGTGTTCAACCAGGAACTCATCTACTGGGACGGAATGACTACCGCTCTCGTCTTCCTTACGTCGTCGGTTGGCATTCTCTCGGTCGTCATCGCGCTAGTCGGTTACGACCTGCAGGCGAAACTCAACTATGCGTCCCGCGCACTGTACCTGGTGTTCGCCTTCGCGATTTGGTTCGTGCCGAATATGACCGTCAAGGTTGGTCTTAGTATCGCGTTTCTCGTCTGGGTTATCGCGGTCTTCAACGAAACGGTACCCAGCCTCGAGAAGATTATCGCTTCCAGGTAGCACCTTTCCGGTTTTTCTCCGTACGCTCTCCCATTGATACCGATCACTTCGAAAGCAGCCGGCGGACCACAACACATTTATTGATTATTTGTGAATCAGTAGCACATGCTCGATGGACTGACAGCGTACGTCACGGGTGGAAGCCAGGGAATCGGACGGCACATTGCTCTCGAACTCGCGGACGCCGGTGCCTCCGTGGCGGTCGCGGCGCGCGGCGACGGGATTTACGACACCGCCGAACAGATCGGGGACGACCAAGCTCTTGCCGTGAAAACTGACGTTACGGACGTGGACTCGATAACCGATTCTTTCGAACGAACCGCCGAGGAGTTCGGCGGAATCGACTGTGTCGTTAACAACGCCGGTATCGGCGGTCCACACAAAACCGTCGAAGAACTCTCACTCGACGAGTGGGAGGACACGCTACGGGTCAATCTGACCGGGGCCTTTCTCGTCAGCAAACACGCGCTCCCGTACCTGAAAGAAAGCAATCAGGCGAGTCTCGTCAATATATCGTCTACCGCCGCGAAAGATCCGTATCCAACACGTACGCCGTACTCGGCTTCGAAAGCTGGAATGATCGGTTTTTCACGGGATCTCGCTTACGAGTGGGGTGAGTACGACATCACCGTCAACACGATTTGCCCGGGTGCTGTTGAAGGCGAGCGTATCGAGCGAATGATCGAGAAGCAAGCAGACAAGCAGAACCTCTCGGTCGACGAAGCGAAACGGAAGCGAATCACGGGAAAACTTCCGCTCGATAGTATCGTTGACCCGGAGGATATCGGCGCGTACGTGGTGTACTTAGCCAGCGATCGGGCCCGAAATATCACCGCACAAGACATCAATATCGATTCCGGCTCGAGACAGGATTAACGAGCAGCCATACGGTGCACCTGCTTCGTGCGCTACGATGGGTTTCGGTGAGGCCGTTTGGAAAATTGTGGCTCGTAGGATTACAGGACACCTTCGTCTTCGAAGAAGTCCTGAGCACCTTCATGCATCTCGACATCGGGGATGTCTGCAGCGGGTTCTGCGAGATTCTCCATGTCTGCCCAGTCACCCGCGAGGTCCTGATAGTCCGCGAGCTCTTCAGAATTGTCACGGATCATCTCGAGGAGCGTGTACATCGTGTCGTTGTCGAAATCCTCGCGAACGTAGACGTTGTACACCGTCGCGACCCACCACTCCTCGTCACGGTCGCCAACGTCTGGACCGGGTGTGTCGTCGACACTGAGGTACTCTCCAGTAACTGGTGCGTCGTCGTCCTGAATACTCTCGACAACGTTGTCGGGCCAGTGGACCAACCACGCATCGTCGTTGATGGAGTACTGCTCTTCGACGTAACTTGGCTGGAGATCGACGTTAATACGAATGTCGCTCACGACGTCCGCCGTCCCTTCTCCGAGTGCAGATCCCTCTTCACCGTAGTCGAGTGCGAGTTCGTCGTAGCTATCGAGGTCGAGAGCGTGCTCGAGATGTGCTTCAGTCATCGTACGCATCGCCGTTCCGACCGGATTTGGATTGACAGCGAGTCCGTCGAGATCCTCCACCGTTTCGGCGGTCTCTTGGTCGGCGGCGGTGAGTCCCCCGTAAATATCGTAATACCAGAACGCCGCTTGAATCTCGCTTTCGAAGGGCTCGTCCTCGTACTCCCCCATTTCGTTGATAATCTCCCACGAGTTGTACGCGTCCGTGTACGCGAGGTCGGCATCGCCCGCGTCGAGTTGACGCATACTCTGCAATGCCCCATCCGATGGTCGTGCGTCGATCGAAATTTCGTCGTGATTGTCGGCGACTGCAGCGAGTCCCGAAGAAAGTTGGTAGGCTGAGGTATCCTCCGTAGAGGTACGCATCTGTAGTTGGTCCCCACCGCCCCCTCCCATACACCCTGCAATCCCTATTGTGCTGGCTGCACCAATTGCTGCAAGCGCTCTCCGCCGGGTTGTTTCTTGATAACCCATAACATGTGGGTGTGTTTTACGACACATATATTTTCCGGTAAACGAATTTTGCCGCCGGTTCCAAGTCCGGTTGCTCGCTCCGCCGACCGCTCTCGAGCGTGTGACTGACGGTCATGATGAATACACTCAAGTGATTTGCCGTCGCTGCTTTTACACGTTCGCGACGGAGCGATGCTGCTCGCTTAGTCGCTTTAGGAAAGCTATGTACGACGATATCCAATACGAAACAAATCGCGGAATCGCGACGATTACCATCGATAGACCGGACGTGTACAACGCGTTTCGCCAGCAAACGATCGCCGAACTCAACGTCGCCATTAGGGAAGCGACCGACGACGATGGAGTGTACGTTATCCTCCTTACGGGCGCCGGCGACGGGTTCTGCGCCGGGGCGGACGTTAGCGAGATGCCGAACTGGCACGAGGAGATGTCGAAGGAGGACTACGCGGGCTACCTCTGGGGCGTCCAGAACGTTGTCAGACAGCTTCGGACGACCGACAAGCCGTCGATCGCCGCTGTCGGAGGGCCGGCGATCGGAGCGGGCTGTGACTTCGCGCTGGCGTGTGACTTTCGCATCGTCAGTCCCGACGCGATCTTGCGCGAGGGGTTCGTCCGCGTTGGTCTGGTGCCCGGTGACGGCGGCGGCTGGCTCCTTCCGCGACTCATCGGCGAGGCGAAAGCGAAGGAGTACCTGCTGACGGGGAAGGACATCACCCCCGACGACGCTGTCAATCTCGGACTCGCCGTCGAAATCGCCGACGAACCGATGGCCGCCTCGCGAGCACTCGCCGATGACCTCCTCGACCTCCCGGCGACCGCGGTTCGACGAACGAATCGGCTCGTTGACTGGCGCAACACCTTCGAGGACTACTGCAAGGACGCGATCGAACACCAGTGGGAGTGCGTCAACGACGACGAACACCACGAGGCGATCGCCGCGTTTCAGGAAAAGCGCGATCCGGAGTACGATCGCGAGTACAGCGCGTAGTAGTACGGTACCATTAGACTGCGGGACCCGCTCGATCGGACTCGAGCGCCTCAGGCGAGATCAGGCAGTCCGTTGCGCTTGACGGCGGCGGCGATCTGGTTCTTTTGAATTTCGTCAGTGCCGGCCGCGAGTCGGCGTCCGCGGGCGAGTCGGTAGAGGTACTCGAGCGGGTGGCCCTGCTGATAGCCGTTGGCTCCGTGAAGTTGGAGTGACGTGCTCGTTACCTCCTCAACCATCTGGCCCGCGTAGAGCTTCGCCAGCGAAGAATCGAGCCGATCCGGTGCCTCCCCGCGATTGTGTGCGCGAACCGCAGCCCGGTGAGTGAGCGCACGCGATGCCTCGAGTTCTTTGGTCATCTCGGCCAGCATCCATTCGACCCCCTGGAAATCGCCGATCTGCTGGTCGAACTGCTCGCGCGTCTGGACGTAGTCCAGTGCTTTGTCGAGGGCACAGCGGGCCCACGCGTTCGCGACCGTCGCACTCCCTAAACGTTCCCAGTTGAGTGCCTGCAACTGATTCTTGAACCCGTCCTTACCGCGAGTGAGAACGTTTTCTTCCGGGACGGCGACGTTTTCCATCCGGAAGTGGGTCTGGTGTTGTTCGGCCATGTTCGCGTAGTGCTGTTCGACGTCTACGCCTTCGGCGTCGAAGTCGACGATGACGGAGCCGAGTCCCTCCGGGAATTTCGTCCAGACGACCGCGGCGCTCGACTGCTCGACGTGGCTGACCCAGATCTTCTCCCCGTTGAGGACGAGCGTCCCGTCTTCGTCTTCCTCGACGTGCGTCCGCATCGACCCGACGTCTGAACCGGCTTCGGGTTCCGAAATCGCGATGGCAATCGCGTCCTCGCCGTCCAACACGGGCGGCAGGTACCGTTCTTTTGCCTCCTCGCTGGCGAACATCTCGATGGCTCGAGGCGCGACCATCTGCTGGTTGTAGAGAAACTCCGCGGTGTCCGGACAGACGCGGCCGACGGCTTCGATCGTGAGAACGGCGTCGAACTCGGTCATCCCACCGCCGCCGTATTCCTCCGCGATATTGATCCCGAGAAACCCCTGCTCGGCCAACAGTTCGACGTTTTCCCACGGCGGACCGTCCCACTCGAATGCCTTGTCGGTGAACTCCCGTTCCGCGAGGTCCTCTAACGACGATACGAGCATCTCCTGCTCTGGAGAGAGCGAAATCATCAGATGCAGATTTCGGATCAGCGCTAATAAAGATGCTCCTCCGTGAGCTGCCGTCTCCGGTTCGAGTGGCGAACGCACACCTTCGCCAATAGATCACGTCCTCCTGCCGCGTCCGACTCCCGTCTGTGCCTCCATGACAATGTTTACGTAGCAGTGCCGAGTGGTCTGGCGCATGGTCGATTCGGAACCAGTATTCATAGCGGGTGCGTACGAGCACCCGACCAGAGAGGCACCTGATAAGTCGACGATGCAGTTACACGCAGAAGTCGCTCGAGATGCAATCGCCGACGCCGGGCTTACGAAGGACGACATTGACGGCTACTTCACCGCCGGAATGCCGTGGTATGACCGCGGCCTCACGCCGCTAGTGATGGCCGATTATCTGGGGCTCAACGTGAGTTACGCGGGGACGACCGACTGGGGCGGGTCGTCCTACGTCGGACACGTCGGCCACGCGATGGACGCGATCCGCAGCGGACGCTGTGACGTTGCGCTCATCACGCTCGCCGGTCGTCCGCGGACCGGCAAAAACGCCGGCGGCGACTCGTTTCACACGTACCAGGATCCCTTCGAAGTGACCTACGGTGCGACGACCGTCGCCAAGTACGCCGTCGCTGCACAGCGTCACATGCACGAGCACGGGACGACGCGTGAGCAACTCGCCGAGATACGGGTCGCCGCATCTCGGCACGCTCAGTACAACGAACACGCACTCTTCCAAGATCCGGTAACTGTCGACGACGTGGTCGAATCGCGGCCGATCGCGGACCCGTTGCACCTTCTCGATTGCTGCGTCGTCACTGACGGTGGCGGCGCGCTCGTCGTCGTCTCCGAAGACGTTCGCTCCGAACTCGAGCGCGAATGCGTCGAGATCCTCGGCCACGGCGAGGCGATCGGCCACCACGAGGCCGGTCGGATCGACCTGACGCATACCGCGGCTCAGGAGTCCGGACCGAGAGCGTTCGAGGATGCGGGTATCGGTCCGGAACACATCGACTACGCGTCGATTTACGACTCGTTTACGATCACCGTTTTGCAGACGCTCGAGGATCTCGGCTTCTGCGAGAAGGGCGAGGGCGGGTCGTTCGTCGAGGGTGGAACCTTGCAGGCGCCTGATGGCGACCTGCCGTTCAACACCGACGGCGGCGGCCTCTGTTCGAACCACCCCGGAAACAGGGGCGGCATGACGAAGGTGATCGAGGCGGTTCGACAGCTCCGCGGCGAAGCGAACGAAGAAGTGCAGGTCGACGCGGATATCGCGCTCGCCCACGGAACCGGCGGAAGCCTCGGGACGAGACACGGTTCTATTACTGCCATCTTAGGGAGGGAAGACCGATGATGGACGCCTGGGAGCCCCGTCCGGTACCATCGGTGAACCCCGAGACGGAACCCTTCTGGTCGGCCGCTGCGGACGGGCGCTTCCTCGTCCGCGAGTGTCCCGACTGCGGACTCGTCTACCACTATCCGAGCGTGCTGTGTCCGGACTGTTTCGCCGACGCCGAGTGGCGAGAGGCGACGGGATCCGGGACGGTCTACTCGTTTGCAATTCAGCGGCACCTCGGCTCCTGGCCGGAAGACGACCTCCCAGCCGTCTTCGCTCACGTGGAACTCGAGGAAGGTCCTCGAGTAATCACGAACATCGTCGACTGTCCGCCAGAAGACGTCGAGGTGGGCATGCCGGTCGAAGTCCACTTCGTCCCGACGGAGAACGACGACGTCGCTGTCCCCGTCTTTGCCCCAGCGACCGACTAACTCGGGTCCATCCTGATGGCCCGAACCCAGTTTGCCCGACCTGCACGGGTCGTTTTACCTCGCCCAATCGCTTTCGGTACTGAATACGAACTCGAGTGGCAACGCGCTGGCAATCGTCACTCGTAGCCGTTCGGGAGCGTATCCCGATAGGCGACACGGTCGACCTTTCCGACGTCAGTTCGGGGAAACGAGTCGCGGCGAACGACGCGTTTTGGCACCTTGTACTCGGCCAGGTTCGCCTCGGCGAACGCTATGATTATCTCCTCGAGTCCATCCACGGTCGCCGTCTCGCCGGTCGGAATTACGTGCGCCTCGAGCACCGACCCGCGTCGCTCGTGTGGCGCACCGACGACGAGGATCTCGTCGATGGTCTCGTGGTCGGACAACACAGTCTCCACCTCGCGGGGTGAGACGGTGTGGCCGGAGACCTTGAGCGTGTCCTTGCGCCGCCCGAGGAAGTACAGGTAGCCGTCCTCGGTCAGCCGCCCCACGTCGCCGGTGTGGAGAAAGCCGTCACCCTCCACCACTTCCTCCGTCGCGTCCGGGCGGTTCAGGTACTCTTCCATTGTCGCCTGCGATCGGACCACAATCTCGCCGGATTCGCCAGCGGGAAGCGCTTCGTTGGTTTCGAAGTCGCGAATTTCGATCTCGACGCCGTAACACGGCTGACCGACGAATCCGGGATCGACTCGCGAGTCGCCGAACGTGTGTGTATCCGTCGTGTGAGTTTCGGTGAGTCCATACCCCGACTCCTGGACGTACGCTCCGGTGAGATCGCGCCACGCGTCGCTCAACTCTTGAGTGAGCGTCGTCCCGAAACTCGAGCAGTTGGTGAACTCGCGGCGATTCGACAGCGACGTGAGGTCGTACTCCCCGATGTCGGAATGGTCGACGAGTTCCTGAATGGACGGGACCGCGAGCCACGTCGACGTTACGTCGTACTCGTCAATCGACGCCAACACGGCGTCTGGATCGTACCGGGCGAGGAGAACCACCTGGCAGCCCGTTATCGGTAGCGCATCGCAGTATCGTTGTTTCCCTGCGACGTGAAACAACGGCATCGTCCCCAACAGCACGTCCGGTTGTCCATAGCCTCGAACCTGCGCAGTCGTCGCGGCCTTGAATAACACGTTCCAGTGCGTGTGGACACACCCCTTCGGCAAGCCCGTTGTTCCGCCCGTATACTGGAGCAACGCCGTGTCGTCGAGGGCGACGTCGGGCAACTCGACCGACCGATCCTCCTCGAGCACGCGTTCGAACGGAATGTCGTCCTCAACCACCGCCTCCACCGGCGATTCGTCGGCGACGACTGAGGCGAGATTGGTGTCGTCGTCATCAGCGAAATCCCCGTACGCGGTTACGACGATGTCGTCGACGTTCGCGTTGGCGCTCGCTTTCCGCGCGATGTCGAGCGAGTCCGTGTGGACCACGACGACCGACGCGCCGCTGTCGTCGAGTTGTCTGGCGACCGCGGGCGTCTTGAACTGCGGGTTGATCGGCGTAATTGTCATGCCGGCCCGTTGGGCGCCGTAGTAGGCGATGAGAAACTGCGGCGAGTTCTGGAGGAAGAGTCCACAGACGTCCCCGGTTCCATATTCTCGTGCACGCATCGACTTCGCGAAGGCGTCGACGGCCGCCTCGAGATCACTCCACGTGAGCGTTCTCCCGTAGAACGTCACCGCAGGCGCGGTGGGTTGCTCTCGAGCGCGGAGTCGGACCAACTCGTGGATCGGTCGCCGCCCGTCGGGAAACGAGAGTCTTCGGGGGAGGTCGTCGGGCCAACTCTCCCGCGTGACCTCGAAGCGTTCGTCCGACGGCGGAAGGTCGTTCACGCGTCGTTCCTCCGGTTCAACAACTCGATCAGCTCGGCGACGGTCTCCGTGTCGTGCTCACCGACGGTCGCGATCAGTTCCCGGGTCCGGTCTTCGACCGCATCCGACGGGACGACGTCGGTCGCGAGCCCGAGCGATCGGGCCCGCTCCGGATCGACTTCCTCGCCGGTCAGTAACAGCTCCGCGGCCGCTCGCCGGCCGACGACCTCGGGAAGTCGATCGGCGGCTTGCGACGACGCGATATCGTACTTCACCTCCGGAATCGCGAACGTCACGTCCTCGCCGAGAACGACGAACTCACAGGACAGCGAAATTATCACCCCGGCGCCGACGAGCGCACCCCGGCCGGCGATGGCGACGGGACCCGGGTGCGTTTCGACCAGCTGGTACACCTCCTGTAGCGTCGCGTGGAGGTCTGGATACTCGCTATAATCTCCGGAGACAATCTCCGTATCCATTCCCGCGCAAGTGACACGGCCAGAGCCCGTTATCACGACTCCGAGCCCCCGTTCGTCGGAGACGCGGGTGAACGCGTCATGGAGTCCCTGGACCATCTCGGGGTTTAGCGCGTTGAGCTTGTCGGGACGATTCAGTCGTACCTCGAGGAGTTCCTCCGACCGATCGAATTCGACGAGATCTGTGGCATTTGTTCGCATGAGGCGAGATTTGACAACGAGATTATTATCTTTTTTGATCCGACTGGCGTTATATCCGACCAACTGTCGCGACAAAATCGACTGCAGGCGGTCCATACCGTTCGATTCGGTGGGGTTAAGTAGCGAGGCGTGCAGCTACCTCTCAATGACGCGTGAGAACGTTCAGCACGTAACCGTACTCGGCTCCGGAAGCATGGGTCACGGGATCACCGAAATCGTCGCGATGGCCGGCTACGAGGTCACAATGCGAGACATCGAAGCCGATATCGTCGAGGAGGGGTATCGGAACATCGAATGGTCCCTCGAGAAGCTCGAGGAGAGCGGTGCACTCGAGGAATCGGCCGACGATGTGATGGCGCGCATTAAGACGGCGGTCGACCTCGAAGAGAGTGTTACGGACGCTGACATCGTCATCGAAGCCGTTCCTGAGCGGATGGAGCTCAAGAAGGACGTCTTCGAGGAGGTTGATCGATTCGCGCCGGATGGAGCTATTTTAGCGTCGAACACTTCGTCGCTCTCGATCACGGAGATCGCAAGCGCGACGGAGCGCCCGTCCGACGTGGTGGGTTTGCACTTTTTTAACCCACCGGTGAAGATGGATCTCGTCGAGGTCATCTACGGTTCCGAGACGACAGACGAGACGGCCGAGCGTGCCTACGAGTTTATGAAGGCCATCGGAAAGGTTCCAATCTACGTTCGCAAGGATGTCCACCGGTTCGTCGTCAACAACGTCCTCGGTCCGTTCCTCGACGAACCACACTGGATGGTCTCAGGCGGTGAAGCGACGATCCAGGAGGTTGACGCCGCGATGGTCCATCGACGAGGGTATCCAATGGGCCCATTCGAACTCATCGACATGACCGGGATCGAAGTCTCCTATCACGTCAGACAGGCCGGTGATATCACCGTTGCACCGTTGATGGAGGAGAAGGTCGAAAACGAAGAGCTCGGCCGAAAGACCGGGAGAGGCCACTACGAGTATGAGAACGGTGATGGACCTGACTACGAGAAAGGTGACGGCGAAGACTTCGATACGCTTCGAGTCGACGCGATGATTATCAACGAGGCTGCTCATCTCATCGGTGACGATGTCGCAACCGCAGACGCTGTCGACACTGGAATGCGCCTCGGCACCGGCTTTCCCGAGGGACCCTGTACGTACGCCGACGAAACGGGCATCGATACTATCGTCGAGAAACTCGAGTCGCTACACGAGGAGTACGGCACGGACAGGTACGAGCCCGCACCGTACCTTCGGGAACTCGTCTCGACCGGCCGAACCGGCCAGGATGCCGGAGCGGGGTTTCACGACTACTGACCTGATGGGGCGTACGCGGATGTAACGATTGGTCGAATGTAACCCGCCGCTTGAGGACACTCCTCTCTTCCTTCGTGCAGCGTCGGTCCGAATGACGGCTACCCCATCGTTGGCATGTTGTCGGTACTGTTTTGGTCCCGCATCCGATATTCATGTCATATGCAGCCATTCGACAACATAGATGTGCTCGACTTGACACAATCAGTCGCAGGTCCGGTATCGACCCAGTTCCTCGGTATGCTCGGCGCGAACGTCGTCAAAGTCGAACCACCAGAAGGAGACGCGTTTCGTAACTTACTGGACGGAGCAATTTTCGCGTCGGTCAACCTCGCCGGCAAGCGGAGCGTCTGTCTCGACCTGAAGAGCGAGACAGGGCAGGCGGCGGCACAGGAACTCGCCGAGGAAGCCGACGTCGTCGTAGAGAGCTTCCGACCCGGCGTCGTCGAGAAGTTCGGGCTCGATTACGAGTCTGTCGCTGAAACCAACGAGGACGTGGTGTACCTGTCGCTCACCGGCTTCGGTCAGGACGGTCCATACTCTGAGTGGCCCGCGTACGATCCGATCATCCAGTCGATGAGTGGACTGATGTCCACGATCGGATACAAGGACCGACCGCCCGTTCGTATTGGTGCGAGCGTGATCGATTGGGGCACCGGTACGACTGCGGCGTTCCTCCTCTCATCGGCGCTTCTCGACCGGGAGAGAACGGGTAAAGGTGAACATATCGACGTCAACCTGTTCGAGGTCGCGACCGCCTGGATGGGCTACTGGGTCGCACACTACACCGGCACTGGCGAAGTCGCCGAGCGATCCGGCACCGGGTTTGCCGGAATGGCCCCCAACGAGGTGTTTCACGCCGCAAACGAGGAGCCGTTCTATCTCAGCGTCGTCAACGACCACTTCTACAAGCGGTTGTGCAAAACCATCGACCGGGAAGATCTCATCACCGACGAACGGTTCGAGACGAACGATCGGCGCTGGGAGAACCGCACCGAACTTCGCGAAATCTTGAACGACGAGTTCAGCGACTACGAGCGGGCGGAACTCTGCGAACAACTCGCCTCCGCTGGTGTTCCGACCGGCCCGCTACAGCACACCGACGAACTCGTCGAAGATCCACACGTCGCCGCTCGAAACATGCTTACCGACTCTCACAACATCTGTACGGATACGGAAGTCAAAACGGCGAACCCACCATTCAGCACGACCAGCGGACGTCCCGACCTCGGTGACCGTCCACCTAAACAGGGGGAACACACCCGCGCCGTACTCGAGGAACTCGGCTACTCGGGCGACCAGATCGAGCGCATGATTGAAGCCGGTACTGCAGGACCGACCGACGAAAGCGAGTAACTACTCCGCTAACACGCCGGTACCGTTTTTGTGTCCGATTGGGAGACGCATACTGCAGGTTTCGTCGCTCCGATCGCTCGGACTGGTTCGGACTCGATCAGATCGTTGAGATAGAAACGCGGTTCCAGTCGCAGGTCGTCCCGGGCGACATCGGTACCGTCCCCGACGTAATCTCGTCGGCCGCTCGTGACGCCGTAGTCGACGACTGGAATGTCGACCGATACACGTTTAGGTTACGAATGACACAGTTCGGCCATGACCGACGTCGACGACATCGACCGGGCGATTCTCAAGATCCTCGCGGACGACCCTCGGACGCCCTACTCTGAGATCGCGAGGATTCTTGTCGACAAGGGGTACGAACTCTCAACGGAGGGTGTTCGAAAACGCGTCACGAAGCTCTTGGAGCGAACGTCGCCGTTTTTCTTGCTCGAGCCACAGGAACACGACTGGGAAATCGTTCGGCTCGCGATTTCTGTTACGGACGAACCCGGGGCGAAGGACGCTCTTCTCGACGAAATCGCCGAGATGCCGTTCTGGCTCGTCTGTAAGGGTATCGGAACCTACGACATTTACGCCGTCGCAACCGCCGTATCGAACGAAGATGTCGACGCACTCGTCCAGCGAGTCAAAGAGATTGATACCGTTGCTGACATCGAATTCTCGATCGAAACCAGTCGTGATACGAACGTTGACGATTACCTGACGCCGAGGCCCCCAGATGAGTCAACGTAACGCCGCCCGTCGTCCGTTTTCGTTGTGCGGTCTTTCGACTGTACTGTCTCGAGGTGGTTGATCGCACCGCGATTACTGCGAAAGCACGTCTTTCTCGAGAAGGTGATCGATCTCGCCGTCGTCGTACCCCTGCTCTCGAAGGATGTCGCGGTTGTGTTCGCCGAGGAACGGTGCGCGGCTTCGGAGGGAGACGTCGGATTCGGAGAGCGAAAGCGGCGTGGACGTCAGGGTCAATGTATCGTAGACCGGGTGATCGATCTCCTCGAAGACGCCAAGGTGTTCCATGTGGTCCATCTCCGCTGCTTCCTCGATCGTCTGATACGGCGCCGCGGGAATCCCGAGTTCGTTGAGCCGTTCGACCGCCTCCGTCACCGGCTGCTCGGCCAACCACGCTTCGAACTGCGAACAAAGGTGGTCCGCATCTTCGGCTCGGCCTTGTGTCGTCTGGTACTGCTCTTTTTCTAGCAAATCCGGTCGCTCGAGCAGTTCACAGTACGCGTGCCAGATCCGCTCCGAGTACAGTAGTAGCGCGACGGAGACGTACCCGTCGGCCGCTTCGGCCGCGCCGTAGAGCATATCCGGCTGGTAGTACAGGTTGCGTCCGCCTTTCCCGGGAACTTCCCCTAGATTGTTGTAGAATTCGTACGCTGCGTCGAGATTGTGTGATAGCGCCTCCAGTAGCGAAATTTCTACCTTCTGGCCGCCCGTCCTGTCGCGACCGATCAACGCGCCAAGTACGCTCACCGTGGCGCTGTACGCCGCAAAGTAGTCGGCAAGCGACGATTGTGACCGAATCGGCGGTCGGTCGTTCTCGTAACCGAGCATGCTCGTAAAGCCCGAAACGTGTTGGGTCATCGCATCCATCCCCGGTAGGTTGGCCATCGGTCCGGATTGGCCGTATCCCGTGATATGAACGTAGATGAGATCCTCGTTGATCGCGGTAAGGGTATCGTAGTCGACGTCGAGTCGCTCCGCGACGCCCGGTGGCCAGTTCTGGATGAAAATATCGGCTTCTTCGACCAATTCGTGCACGAGTTCACCACCCTCGTCGGATTTGAGGTCGACCGAGAGGGCGCGTTTGTTTCGGTTGAACAGTTCGAACCCCGGATTGTATGATTCGTCGTTGAGGGTTCGTCTGTGACTCCGATACATTTCTCCGTTCGGCGGCTCGATTTTGACGACGTCAGCACCGAGGTCGGCGAGAAACGTCGCACACAGCGGTCCAGCGATTACCTGTCCGCAGTCAATGACGGAGATGTCTGAGAGTGGCACGTGCATACAACTGTCACGGGTGATTATGTAGTTACTGGATCGATCTGACAGCATTTCGTTACAGCTGGTTTCGACGACCTCACGCCGTGTATCCTCGATTGTCACTTCTCTGGAAGCAACGTAATCACGACAAGTGCTATCCCGGCCAGTAAACCGAGCGAGAGGAACGCTTCGTCGAACAGATTTCGGTCGCCGGCCGCACCGAAGAGCGCGGGACTCACCGCACCGATTAGGAACGCGATCGAACGGATGATGCCCAATCCGGTTCCGCGAACGTCTTTCGGGATGTTGGTAAGTAGAAACGATTCGACGACCGTACTAATCCCGAGTAGCGCGCTGATCAGCGCCGTTATCATCACGAGAAGCCAGAAACTATTCACGAACGGAAGGAGACTGAGCGCGACACCCGAGACACTCACGACGATGAGCAGCGATCGTCGAGCACCGATTTGGTCGTACATCCCGCCCGAGAGCGGCTTGACTGCGATACCCAGAACGAAAAACAGCCCGAACAGCCCGCCCGCGAGCGACGACGACAGTCCTTTGATCTCGATCATGTAGATCGGATAAAATGCGGTGAACGCCTGCCAAATACAGAGTCCGAGCGTGTAGACGATCGCCCCTTTCACGATCACGGGTCGCCGAAGAACGAGAAACGTGTCCCACCTACGATTCGTCGTAGGACGCTCCACGGGGGCCCCACCATCAGTTCGGTCGTTCTCAGAGGACCTTGTGCCGTCTGTTCTCGTTGGAACGATCGCCCAGAGCGCGAGGCCGGTAATCAAAAACAGGGGAATCGCAAATCCGAATCCCATCTGCCAAGAGACTCCCGCCGCGAGCACTCCCGCGAGCGGTGGTAACACCGACTGTGCCGCGTCGGCCGACGCGGCCGTCGCCCCGTTCGCTGCACCAAGATGATTGGGATACAGACGCGTAAGAACGGTGTATCTGGCCACCGCGTAGAGCGCGATTGCGAGGCCGAATAACGCCGTCATGGCGAACAGTACCAGGACAGATCCCGCAGTGGTTACCAGAAACAACGTTGCGGCTGCCAACAGCGTACTGACGATCAAAATCGGCCGCTCACCGATCCGGTCTGCGAGGATGCCTCCGGGCAGCTGACCGATCGCGTACGCGACGAACAGGACGGTCACCAACAATCCGGCCGTAGTGAGATCGATGCCGTATGCCGTGCGAAGGTGGGGAAGCAAGACTGGATAGATCATTCGCGTTCCCATCGAGAGTCCCCATCCGACTGCGACGACGATCAGGACCTTTCCGCGACCGTCCATCCAGAGCGCTCGGACGCCCTCTTCGAGCGCTGAACGGCACCTACCTACTACGTTCACAATCATCTCCTTTACGAGAGACGACGATTAATATTCCGACCCGTTCTCGCGATACTCGAACCGGTTGATAGTTGAACGCGTCTCGGCAGACAGCACCAGCACGATAATCGGCGCTCGTGCGGGTTGACGTTCGTTTCCATCGAATTACTGCGTCTGAACCATGGGTTTACCCCGTGGAGCCACCGTCGGCGCGATCAGTTCAACATCCATCCCTGTACGATAACTGGCTTGGCGCGACAGTATACGACGCCTCGACCCACCTCCCCGGTTAGATTCGTTCTGCCTCTGTAACGCCGTGGGGAGGGTCGGCGGCGAGTTCCAACGAACGTTCAGCCACTATTGAACTATCGGTTACGTCGCCGGCAGGAAGTCGTCTACTAAGGCCCTACGGGCAAATTCCTCGTCCGCCTTCCCAATGGAATCGTGTTGCACTTGACCGTCAGCGTGTTATCGGTCGGCTTTCTCCTTCGGATCAACGTCCCGTCCGTTTTTCCCGTTCTGGGTAGCTTTCAGGACGACCGGATTCGCCGGGGCTCCCGTCGCTCGTTCGACGTGCAACGGAGCCGCAACGTACATGAGTTCGTAAATACCGTCTTCTGCACACTGGTCAGCCACGTCGCCGAGCCACAGTATCTCGTTGAGCGAGACGCCGAGGTCGCGTAGCAGTGCCGCGTGAAGTGGGATCGCGTACGTTTTGCCGTCAATAGTCTGGGCGAGCTTTTCGACCGCAATATTGTCAGCACCGATCATCGGAATCTCCATATCGTACACCCACTCGACGAGTTCCTCGCTGAACGTGAGACCGGGTTCCGCCTCAGGTCCCCACTCCGCCTCGGGATCGATTGCCCGCTCGACGCCACCGGTCCGAACGAGGACGATATCTCGCTCGTTGATGTCGACTCCCTGGGCGTCCGCCGTCTCCAGAAGATCTGATAGCGTGATCGATGCGCCGAGTTCGAGCCAGCCGTTTTCGTCGCCCATGTGACGACCGACGTCGAGTAGGACTGCGCGACCCGTGACTCCGGAGGCGGCGAGGGGTGCAACGCTTGCTTCCGAGTGTCCTTTGGTTTCCGTCACTTCGGTCGCGTTACCCTCCGCGTCGATGCCCGGGATCGGTTGATCGAATTCCTTGACCTCCGCCGTCGCCAGTTCGTCGTACCCGTTGTAGAGTTGGTCATCGTACCAAACGTGTCCGAGCGCGTCGATATGGGTCGTTCCGTGGAGGAACAACTGCGTGATGAACGCGTCGTCCGACGATTTGACCCCGGCGCGTGCATCGGAATCTTCGATCGTCGTTGCGTCGGCGGTGTTGTCCCGTCTTGCTGGCGTCCGCGGCGGATACAGTGCATCGCCGGCGTCTGCTGAAACCTCGACATCTTCGTCGACGACCGACTCCAGCGCATCGCCGGTCATCGGGACCTGAAGCGTATACTGCTGAATGTTTGCTGGACCGCCACGCATTACCGCTTGCATTCCGGCGAACGCTTGTTCGCTGTCGAGGAAGTTCAACGCCCCCACCTCGTCGTCGTTACCCCACCGGCCCCAATTATTCGGAAGCCCATCTAGCAACTCTTCGATGTTTCCCATCGATTCCGTTTGCCCCGCCGCCGTCCCGGCACCGAGTCCGGTTACGGCCATCGCGGCCGCTGCACCGCATCCTTTCATAAAATTTCGCCGATTTTCTTCGTTGTTATCGCACATACGTTCACTACTTATCTATGCGTATGTTTGTTATGTGGTCACATATATCAAATAGCGCACGAATACATTCGAATAGCATGAACTTACGCTATCATTTTATTCTACGAAACGAGGCACAGCGGAGCGTTGACGTTGTCATTCACGTACAGTGACCCGAGCTTACGTGTTGGCGAACGAATGAGTATACTATTTAAGTTCTTGCGTGTGAATAACACGTCTATGGACGGTTCAACAGGTGAGGTTCGTGTCTGATAGAGACACCGATTACTTCGACCGACTCGTCGATCTCGACGCACTTGAGGCGTTTCTCGAGACGCACCTCGGACCGGCGGCCACGTTCGAGGTCCACCGACACCCAGGCGGGCACTCCAACGAAACGCTGTTCATCACGTGGGGGGCAGAAGAGTTCGTTGTTCGGCGTCCACCGCCGGGGGAAACCGCAGACACGGCCCACGACGTGATACGAGAGTACACGGTACTCGAGGCGCTCCAAGATTCCGATGTGCCGATCCCAACGACGGAGGTTGCGTCGGAGGATCACGATATCATCGGGTCGGACTTCTACGTCATGGAGAAAAAGGACGGAGTCGTGATTCGAGAGGATGAGCCAGAGGAAGTGACCGACCCGTCGCAACGCCGATGGATCGGCACTGAAATGATCGACACACTTGCGGCCATTCACGGGGTAGATCACGAGAAAGTCGGCCTCGACGGATTTGGTCGCCCGGACGGGTTCACGCAGCGACAGGTCGATCGGTGGGAACAGCAGTACGACTGGGCGTTCGAGACCACGGCCGAAGAACGGGAGATACCCGAAGTTCACGAGTTGACCGACTGGCTCCAGAACAACGTTCCGACGGATCATCCCCACGCGCTGGTCCACGGCGACTACAAACTCGACAACGTGATGTTCGAACTGGGTTCGGAACCCAAAACCGTCGCCGTTCTCGACTGGGAGATGTCGACTATCGGGGATCCATTTACTGATCTCGGCTGGCTACTGTCATACTGGCCGGACGAGAGTGACGAAACGACCAAAGTCGGAACCGCGAAAGATGCGGCGTATTTGCTCCGAAACGGGTACCCCGCGCGTGACGAACTCGTCGAACGGTACGAATCGGCGACGGGATATACGTTCGAGAACGACCGATTTTATCGCGCGCTGGCGTACTACAAACTCGGCGGAATCGGCGAGATGTTCTTCCGCCGTCACCTCGAGGGGAACGCCGCCGACGATCGGTATCCGTTGATGGAGGAGCGCGTTCCGGAACTCGCTCGTCGGGCGCTTCGTATCGTCGAGGGATCCGAATAAGTGCGAGACGACACCGATTCACGATTCGGCCGATTCGGTGTGACGACCGTTTCGATTCACTGAATTCGAATCCGCGATCGGACGACTGGATCCGAGAGCGATCACGGTACCCTCGAGAACGTTCTCACCGGCCTCGACGACGTCTCAGACGTAGAGAACCACGGTCGACCGTTCGACGGCGACGTCGTAGGTGTCGACCGGCGGTTCGTCGCCGGCGAGGTCCGCCCCGTAGGTGCAGTCCTTCGAACAGTCCCCCTCCTCGAGCGTTTCGATAGTTACGTCGTACGTTCGTGTCCGGAGGTGAGGATTGAACACGGACTCGCCCGTCTCGATGTCGAACTTCCAGCCGTGCCACGGACAACGTAGGACCATCCCCTGCCGGGAGAGTTCGTACTCCCCCACCGCAGGGGCGGTCATCTCACCGGTCAACCGTCCTTCACAGAGCGGCGCCAGCTGGTGGGGACAGGCGTTCGCGATCGCGTACAGTTCGCCGTCGACGTTGAAAATACCGACCTCTTGATCCGACACCTCGACGATGGTGCGCGAACCCGGGGGGAGCTCCGCGGCCGGACAGACCTCGATCCGATCGCGAGACGTATCGTCACCGGTCATAGGCCGTACAGCTCAGCCGCGTTCTCGCGGAAGATGCGTCGCTCCAATTCCTCGTCCATGGGCGGGAACGCCAGACGCGGATCGTCGGCGTCCCAGTGGGGATAGTCGGACGCGAACAGGACGGTCTCCCGGGCGTCGATCATATCGAACATCTGTCGAAGGTGATCCGGATCGTCCGGTTCCGGCAGCGGCTGCGTCGTGACGCGGACATGCTCCGTGATGTACTCGCTCGGCGGCCGATCGATCCACGGCGTCTGTTCCCGGAGTCCGCGCCAGTCTTTGTCGAGTCGCCATCGAAGATACGGGAGCCACGAGAACCCGCCCTCGATCAACACCAGATCGAGGCCGAACTTCTCGAAGACGCCTCCAAGGAGCATGCTGGTGAGCTGTCCCATCAGGCTGGTGTTAGTGAGGGCGTGGCGCTCGAAATAACTCGAGGGGTAGCCTGCCGGAGTGTGTGGCGGGCTCGTCCCCATTCCCTCCGGACCGATATGCAGCGCGATCGGCAGGTCGTGTTTCGCCGCCGCCTCGTAGATGGGCCAGAGCTCCCGTCGACCGAAGGGGGTCCGACCGACGCTCGCCATCTGAACCTGAACGATATCGGGATGCCCGCCCAGCCGATCGATCTCCTCGGCGGCCCGGTTCGGCGCTTGCGGGGCGACGACGAGTCCCCCCTTGAAACAGTCGTCTGCCTCGAGCCAGTAGTCGACCAGCCAGTCGTTCTGGGCACTCGCGAGCGCTGCAGCGTAGTTCTCGTTCGGCGTGACGCCGAGGGTCAACATCCCGGTGGCGTTGAGGATCGCGTACTCAACGTCGTACGGATCGATGTGTTGCTCACGCATCAGATCCGGGTTGGAGCCAGCCGGGGCGCCCGACTCGGGGGCGGCGTCGTCGCGCATTAGCCCCACGGGACTCGGCCAGGGAGTACCGGGAACGTCGATTCCTCGCCCCTTCCAGTGATCCGGCAGGTACTGGACGACGTCGTCGGGATTCGCCCACATTTGGTGGACGTCACAGTCGATCAACCGGAGATCCGCTCTCGCGTCACCCGTCTCGCGAGAGTCGTGTGATGACATACCTCATATTCATCCTCTTCCGTTGTAAACATTGCTTCCGACGAAAACGAGAGCTCAATACCGTCCGCAGCGTCCGTCTACGTGCTTCACGAGTACGAGGCTGGACGTACTTCCATCCGCGAACTCCGGTGCCGTCGTCCGACTCCCGAAGTAGCGAGAATCGGTGCTCAGGTGAGTGCGCGACCGTTCTGCCGTACGAATTTCAGAGTGGTTCCTTCCCGTCGAGAATTCCGTAAGCCCGCTCGGCGAGTTTCGGAACGCGCTCTCTCATTCTGGGGTACGACTCGTTGTCGGCGTTCCCTTCGAGGTAGCGCCGGTACATCATCTCGCAAGCGCTGACCATCTTGAACGCGCCGAACGTTCGGTAGAAGCGCTGATTCCGAAACGTTCGACCAGTGCGCGTTTCGTAGCGATCGATGAGTTCTCGTCGGGACGGATACCCCGGCTGCATCTGAAGCTCGCTAGCGAATGGGTCGCCGTAGGACGGATCTCCGTCGTCGGGCCAGTAAACTAGGAACCAGCCGAGGTCCATCGACGGATCCCCTCGTGTCGACATCTCCCAGTCGAAGACGGCGACGAGTTCCGGCGGTGTCCCAGGCGCGAACATCACGTTATCCAGTTTGTAGTCGCCGTGGACCAGCGCGTGGTCGTACTCGTCCGGGACGTGTTCCCTGAGCCAGTCTGCGACGTCCCAAGCGAGGGGCACGGAACGCTCCGCGTCCGTGCGCTCGGTTGCCCACTCCAGTTGGTCGATCCACCGATCGACCTGCCGTTCGGTGTACCCGTCGGGATACCCCAGTTCCTCGAGACCGACCGACGCGGGGTCCAGGGTGTGTATGTCCGCAATCACGTCGATGAGCCGTTCAGAGAGCGTCCCTCGGAACTGCGGGGTCGCGAATCGATCGGGTTCCTCGTCCCTGAGAACGTCACCGCGACACCGCTCCATCAGGTAGAAGTCCGAGCCGATGACCGACCGGTCCTCACAGCCGGATACCGTCCGCGGGACCGGTACGTTCGTTTCCTGAAGGGCGTCTATAACCCGATACTCTCTGAGCACGTCGTGTGCGGAGTCCGCCGTGGATCCGGCAGGCGGACGCCGAAGGACCAGGTCTCGATCGCCCCACTCGAGAAAGAGCGTTTCGTTGGAGTGGCCTTCCCGGTGGTACTCGATCTCGAGGTGCTCCGCGGGACCGAGCGTTCGTTCGAGATAGCGACGTAACGCGTCTTTGTCGATCAGTCGGTCGAGGTAGTCAGAGTTTCCCATGCGTAAGTGGTGATGGCGTTCGTATTCGGCCGACTACGCCTCCAGCTCCGAACGTTTGATCTTCCCGCTCGAGGTCTTGGGGAGTTCGTCGACGAACTCGATATCGCGGGGGTACTCGTGTTTCGAGAGTCGCGATCGGGCGAACGACTGCAACTCCGACGCCAATTCGTCAGAAGTCGTCGCCGAAGGCGATAGTGCGACGATCGCTTTGACGATACTTCCTCGAGTTTCGTGTGGCGCCCCGACGACCGCAACCTCCTCAACGGCGGCGTGTTTCAACAGCGTTTCTTCAACTTCCTCGGGTCCAATTCGGTATCCGGCGGAGATGATCACCTGGTCCGCACGTGAGACGTACCAGTAGTAGCCGTCTTCGTCGCGTCTGGCGAGGTCGCCGGTCCGCCACCATTGGCCGTTGTAGGCGGAAATCGATTCCTCCGGATGGCCCCAGTAACCGCCGGTCCGAGCGTGTTCGTCGCGCTCGACCACGATTTCGCCGATTTCACCGGTATCGACCTCGGCACCGTCTTCGTCGAGAAGTGCTACTCGGTAGCCGGGTATCGGTTTACCCATGCTGCCGGCCTTTATCTCCCAGTCGGGGAACGGATAGTTCGCCACGACCATTCCCGACTCGGTTTGGCCGTACGCGTCGAGCGGTCGCGTTCCGAGCTCGTCCCGACACCACCCGACGGTCGTTTCGTCAAGGGACTCGCCGGCGGAGACCAACACGCGGAGGTCGACGTCGTACTCTGCGGGCGAAACGGACGACGCTCGAAGCTTTCGTAGTCCCGTCGGCGGCACCATCGCGTTCGTGATCCCGAACGCTTCGAACGTCTCGAGAAGTTCTTCGGGGTCGAACGGGCCGCGATAACACCCGGCAGCGGTTCCGCGTAACCCGGCCGCGAGCATTCCGACCGTGAAGCCGTACGACCACGCAGGTGACGCGGCGACGAAGTACCTGTCCGTCGGTTGCAGATCAACTACGTGCTCGAAGAAGGTGTGGATTCGAATCGTCGAGCCGTGCGTCGAGGGGCACCCTTTCGGTTGCCCCGTCGTGCCGCTCGTATATTTGATGGCGTAAACGTCGCTCGGGTGACTTTCGACGGACTGGAATTCGCTCTCTGACCGATCGATCGGGTCGTACGATTCGAGCTCGACCCCGTCCGGTCGGTCGGTCGGATCGATACCGTCCGTCCCGTCGACGACGATTACCGTCTCGAGAGCGGGTACTGCCTCGCCGTCGAGCTTGGAGACGTGTTCGCTCGTCGTCATCAGCACTGATGCGCCGGAATCGGCCAATCGATACTGCAGCGCCTCGGGACCGAACAACGGCGCCAGCGGCACGTACACGCGTCCAGATTTGATGACGCCGTAGGCGGTAGCGTAGAGTTCCAGTTGTGCGGGGAGCATCGCAGCGACCCGATCGCGTGGTTTCGCGGTCGAATCGAGATAGTTTGCCACTCTGTTCGCAGCGGAATTGAGTTCCGAAAACGTGTACGTCTCGCTCGTTCCCGTCTCGAAGTCTCGCAATCGAAGACCCGTCTCCTCAGAATCCCCGTGACGACCGAGGGCTTCCTCGGCAACGTTCAACGAGCTTTTATCACCTACTGTGACCAGTTCGTCCCAACAGCGGTCACTATCGTACAGTTCCCTAACCGACTCGTAGACGCTTTCGTACGTCATGTTATGCTCGAGAAATACGGCCGGATACGATTTCGCGCGTTTCCGAGATGATCGTCTCCGCGAGCTCCATCAATCGATACGTATCTACCATACTGGTAGATATTGACACTCGCATATAACACTAAGGGTTGGGGACCGCCGGGACGAATCGGCGCGATCGATTATCGAACGTCCTCACCCGTAGATCGTGATCAGAATCACGCCGACCACGACGACGAGCGCTGCGGCGCCGACCGTCCACGTCACGCGCTCGAGGCGCTGGGACAGGAATACAGACGAAAGTACCACGACGAACAGGGTATTCGTAACGACGATTGGGACGACGACGCTCACCGGTGCCAATTCAAGGCCGACGTAGTAACCGAGGAGAAAGAGCGTACTGGCGATCCCAGCGAAGACGAACCAGCGCGTATCGTTCGAGCGGAGGCTCGAGCGGTCGGGGGTCGCGTCGTGCCACCGAAGGTAGAGCCAGAAACAGCCCGTCGCGACTACCGTTTTAACTGCGAGACCAACCGGCGCGGGCGTCCCTTCATTGAACCCCCAGTTCGCGAAAATCGGCTCGAGACCGAACGCGAACGCGCCGACGAACGGGATCGCGATCCCGAACGCCAGCTCCCGACGCGACAGCCCGTCGGGGTTCTCGCGCCCGGTCTCCCAGGCGATGACGGAGACACCGAGGACGATCAACACGATGCCGACCGCGTGGATCGGTGAGAGCGATTCATCGAGGAACAGGACGCCAAGCACGGACGCGATGAGCGCCCACGAGGCGATGATCGGCGCTGTTCGACTCGCACCGATGCGCTCGATGCTCGTGTAGAGGAAGATGCGCCCGAACATCGTTCCCGACAGTCCGGCGGCGATAAACGAGAGCCACGACACTCGCGTCAACCCGTAGTCGGGGTAATAGAGAACGGCGACGAGGGGAACCAGCGCGATCATATTGACGGCGATCACGATGATGACGGCGTCGTAGGCGGTCCCGTCCTCCGTTCCGATCCGAACGAAGATAGTCTGCGAGGCGCTCGCGATCGCCGCACCGAGGGCGAGCACGACCGCGAGGACGTGGGTCGATTCGAACATGCGTCTCGTCTGCTGGTAATCGCCCGGATCGGCGGCTACGAATGGTTCGCCGGCGCCGCCGGATGAGGGCCCGTACGAATCTCCTCGTACGTGTATCGCCCCGTCTTCGCTACTCGGTTCGTTCGGCGAGTCGCGCCTCGAGGAGCCGCTCACGACACGCGTCCGGCGAGCCGAGGAAGTTCCGCCAGCTCTTAGCCTGTTTCAGATAAATGTGGCCGTCGTGTTCCCACGTGAACCCCGTTCCGCCGTGGTTCCAAATATCGTCGCCGAATACGCGATGGAGTCGATCGGCCGCGTACGCCTTCGTCGACGCAGCGGCCCGCGACGCCTCCGGTTCGTCGTTGTCGATGGCCCAGGCGGCGTAGTAGACCAGCGACCGGGCGCTTTGCATATCGATCCACATATCGGCGGTGCGGTGTTTGACCGCCTGGAACCGGCCGATCGGATGTCCGTACTGCTCGCGTTCGTTTCCGTGTTCGACGGAGCGTTCGACCGCACGGTCGGCGGCACCGACCAGCATCGCACAGGCCGCGACGTGGAACCGATCGAGCGCGTCCACGAGCGCGGTGCCACCGCCGTGAGCGGGACCGAGCAACGCCTCCTCACCGACCGTGAGTTCGTCGAAGCTGAGCTCGCACATCGGACGCGTCCAGTCGAGGCCGTCGAGCCGTCGCGTCTCGAGGGCCTCGTGGTCGGTCTCGACGACGAACAGCGAGATCCCGTCGTAGTCGTTATTATGCCTCGTCCGCGCGGCGACGACGACCGCATCGACGGTGTCGCCGTACGGTACGAGCGTCTTCGTTCCGTGCAGTCGGTACCGCGTATCGTCGTCGTCGACCCGATCGGCTTGCATCCGGATCGCACCCGGCAGCGATTCGGTTTCGTCGTCGTACACTGCAACACTCATTCGACAGTCGCCGTCGGCGATTGCCGGGAGGTACGTCGAACGTTGCGTCTCGCTGCCGAGTTCGGCGAGCAACGGCGCAGCGATCGCCGCCGTTTCGGGAAGCGGTCCGGGCAACGCGTAGCGACCGGCGACCTCGAGCAGCGCCGACAGATACACCATTCCTTCGCCAAACCCGTCGTGCGCTAATGGGACGGTGATCGCCGTGTAGTCGAGGTCGGCGAGCTCGTTCCAGAGTTCGTCGACGACGATGTCGTCGCCCTCGAGTTGTCTCCTCGCGAGTTCGATGCCCCCCTCCGATTCGATGAAGTCGCGTGCCGTCTCCTGTACGCGTCGTTGTTCTTCGGTTAGTCGTGCGTCCATGATCACTCACCTCGGTGGCTCGTTTTGCTCTTGATATCCTTCGGCAGGCCGAGCACGCGCTCGCCGATGATGTTGCGCTGGATGTCGCCGGTTCCGGCGGCGATCCACGATCCATACGATCGAATGTAGCCGGTGGTGACGTCGAACGCCTCGTGGCCGTTCTCCCAGAGCGCCGCACCCGGCCCTCGAACGTCGACGGCGAACTCGAGGAGGTCGTGGCGGAGCTCGTCGCTGACGACCAGATCCATCGACCCCTCCGGACCGGGCGTTCCGGTCTCGACTTGCTTACTCACGTTTCGGAAGTGACTCGTCTTCGCGGCTTGGATCCGCGCGTCGAGGTCGGCTAACTCCTGTCGGATCCGTGGATCTTCGATCAGCGGCGCGCCGCCCCGCGTCTCCTCGCGACAGTACTCGAGGAGGTCGAAGTAGCGCTGTTCGATGGTGTAGATCGATGTCATCCCGTGTTCGATCGCCGACAGCGTCATGACAACGTCCCAGCCTTCGTCGACCTCTCCAACGACGAGGTCGTTCGTTGTCACCGCGCCGTCGAAGTAGACCTGGTTGAAGCTCCGGTCATCGTTCGCCTGATGGATCGGTTCGGTGCTGATCGCGTCTTGGTTCATATCGACGAGGAAGGCAGTCAGTCCCTCGTGTTTCGTCCCTTCGGTATCGGTTCGGGCGACCACGAAACACCAGTCGGCGATGTGTGCGTAGCTGGTCCAGATCTTCTGACCATCGATGATCCACTCGTCACCGTTGCGTTCGGCACGAGTCATCAGCGCCGCGACGTCCGAGCCGGCGTTTGGCTCGGAGTACCCCTGGCACCAGATCTCCTCGGCACTGAGGATGTTCGGCACGAACCGTTCTTTCTGCGATTCCGTGCCGACCGCTATCAGCGTCGGTCCGATGAGGTTGATGCCGATGAGGTTGATCTGTGGCGGCGCGTCGATCCGTGCCATCTCTTCTCGGTAAATGGTCTGTTCGATCAGCGACGCCCCGCGACCGCCGTACTCCTCGGGCCAGTGAACTCCCGCCCAACCGTCTTCCGCGAGGGTCCGCTGCCAGTCTGTCAGAAAGGCGACGCGCTCCTCGTCGTCGTCCGGAAGCTCCCGGTCGCCCTCGATCCATCCGTCCGGTGCGTTCGCCTCGAGCCACGTCCGTAGCTCGTCTCGAAACTGCTCCTGCTCAACCGTGTAACTAAAGTCCATTGTCGCTTTCTCTCGTCCTCATACCCATTTGAGGATGGTCTGTCACATAAATCATATCATAAAAATTTTGTTATTATTTCCGCGTAATCGTGCGACTAGCATTCGAACAGTTTCAATCTCCCAATATAAACGGAACCGGTTGGAAATCTCCATTCTCGAGGTTTCTGTACTCTCTATATCCATAGGTCGGCTCGTGTTTACTCCGCATTGGTTTCTATTGGATGTGGTAGAAACAATATTGCAATTGTCACTGTAGTCGCGTTCCCTGTCTAATTATGGAGCGAAAATCCGGCCACAATCTGTCGACGAGCAATGGCTTAGTCGGTGGAAGGTTGGGGCTGCGGCGCTGAACGAAGGTACGTGCTCGCCAGCAGTGACGCGATAAGAACGACGCTGCCGACCTGGACGACGAACGGACCAACCATGGCGGCCAGCGCCAAAACGAAGTAGCCCACGCGACGGGGCGGTCCGAGGACGTGTCGACCGTCGAAGCCGGTCATCGAGATGACGAGCGCACCGACGCCGGTGAAGACGAGCACTGACACGACGAGAGTCTCAGGGAACGACCAGTAAATCAGGCTGTCGTTGGCGACAAACGCGAAGGGGATGACGAAACCGGGTGCACCGACCCGCAGCGCCTGCTTACAGGAGACGAGAAAGCCGACGCCCGCGATCTTCGAGCCGATTGCGACGGAGATGGCCACCGGCGGCGTGATCGCCGAGAGCATCGCGAAGTAGAAGACGTACATGTGTGCGGTAATCTCCTGAACGCCGAAGGCAATCATCGCGGGAGCGACGAGCACCACCACGAGAATGTAGGCCGCCGGGGTCGGCATCCCCAGTCCGAACAGAATGCTCGCGACCATCGCGAGCAACAGGAGAACGACGAAGACGCCGCCCGAGAGCGCGATCATCTGGGCGCTGATCTTCTGGGTGAGGCCGGTCTGGGTCAGCATGTTAATCACAACACCGAGCGAACCGAGGATGCCAACCAGCGGCGCCATTTCGACGGCTCCCTGTTTGAGCCCGATTGCCGTTTGCTTTGTTGTTGCAACGAGCGTGTTCATCGTGATCCCATCGACGAACAGGTTTCGGACGTACATGGTCGCTACGAGCGTGAGGATCGTATAGAACCCGGCTCCCAGCGGTGTTAGACGCATCACCACTAGCGTGTAGATCAGCACAGTGATCGGCACCAGGAAGTGAATCCCCTCCAAAAGCAGTGAACGATCGAACGAACCGGTTTCGGACGCGGTCCATCCGTGTTTGAGAACCAGCATGTGTGCTGCGAGCATCGCACCGAAGTAAAACAGGACGGCGGGAATGACTGCCGCCTGGATGATAACGAAGTAGGAGACACCGAGGATGTCTGCCATAAGAAACGCGGCGACGCCCATTACTGGGGGGAGGATCTGGCCACCTGCCGAGGCAAATCCCTCGATTGCAGCGGCGAAGTCGCCCCGGATCCCCTGATCTTGCATCATCGGAATAGTGAAGCTGCCAGTGGTCGCGGTGTTGGCCGCGGCGCTGCCCGTGATCGATCCCATTGCCATGCTGCTGACGATGGCGATGTGAACGACCCCGCTTTTGAGCACCTTTCGAATTTCCTGGGAAACCCTGATGATGAACTCCATCAATCCGAACGCTTTCGCCATTCCTGCGAACATGATGAACACCGCTACCCACGTCGCGCCGACAGTGAGGATAAAGCCGTAAGTCCCCGTGAGCGAGATCGCCCCCTCGCGGCTGATCTGCTCCCAGTCCATTCCTGTGTGTCGGAACAGTCCGGGGAGGTGCGGCCCGACGAAGTTGGATGCGTACAGGACGGAGAGGGCTACGACCCCAGCGACGACCTTCCCGTAAGCGCGCCCGGTGGCCTCAGTAACGAGTCCAATGATGACGAGTCCAACGTACAAATCGGTCTGCGTCCAGCCGACCATCCGGGCCTCGTGGAGCAATCGATCGTAATGGAATTCGACGTAGCCGGTGGCCGCGATGGCGATGATGGCGAGCAACAGACAGATCGCAGGAGTAGCTCGCCGGTAGACGGTACCGATCCGCCGCCGGTACGGTCCGCCGACGGCCGTCAGTCGATCGTCGAGCAGCGACGGTGGCTCGTCAGTCGATGCTTGCTCTGTGGCCGCCGAATCAGTTGTTTCCGTGACGTCCGTTGTCTCCGTAACGCTTGTTGGATCCGTCCCTTCGTCGGTGATGTGTTTCTGGGCTTCGACGAGATAAAACAGTGCCAGACCGAGACCGAGGAAGATATTCGAGTACCGAAGCTCGTCAACCGGCAATCGCCAAGCATAGGTGAGCGTGGTCAACGTTAGCGTTGCCCCGAGGATGAAAATGACGCCGGCCAGCACGCGCTGGGGCGTCATCGATGATCTCGACGGTAACTGATAAGATATCATGTGTGCTGGTAGTGTCGCGGAGTGGGTCTACTACTCGTCCGCGCGGCCGCCTTCGGCTTGGTCCCAGACGCCGAGTTCATCCTCGAGGAAGTCCGCAGCAGCCGGGTGGAACGGGACATCCGGGAACGTCCAATCGACCCAGTGTTCGGGATCCTCGTGATAGACCAGTTGGTCGTGGATTCCGCCGAAGTCGTCGCGAGCGTCCCACATTGCCGACAGTGCGTCGTATAGGGTGTCGTAGTCGACGTCGTTGCGAGTGACGAAATTGTACGAGTTCCCCGGACTCCGCATTGGTTGGTCGTCCGGGTATGACGCGTAGCCGTCTAAGTCACCCGCATCGATCTCCATGATTTCGATCATTGGGTCGTCCTCCATCTCGTCGAGAGCGTCCTCCGGCCATTCCATGATGTGAAGATCGACCACGCTCTTTTGCTCCTCAGCGTACGCACCCTCTAGTTCGAAATTCACGATTGGAACAACGCCGACGTCAAGTGCTCCCTCCTGGAAGGGTCCTGTTTGCTCGGTAAAGTCGACGCTGACGTCATCGTAGTCGTCAACAACGTAGTCGAGTGCCAACTCGAGATTGTCTCTGGTCCCGGCACCTGTCTGTGTCGGAGCCACGCGCGTGTCGGAGTCGATATCTTCGATCGATTGTAGATCCTCGTCTGGTGTAATGAAAAGCCATGGCGTGGTTAGCCAGTGGCACACCTCGTTGAGTTCGAATCCGAGGTCGTCGAACGGCTCATCTCCTTGTGTAACCCGAGCCGCATCGAAATTCTGCGTGTACGCTACCTGCGCCTCGTCACGGTCCAGTCGACCCATGTTCGCTCCCGTTCCTTCTGACGGTCGGACCTCCATGTATAGGTCATCGGTGGCGTCGTTGACAGTGGGTGCGAGGCCCTGAAGCGAGACCGTCGTAGCGCTGCCCTCGGACGTCGTCGTCCAGATGAGTTCCTCTTCGTCGCCCTCTGGTCCGTTCTCCAGTTCGTCCAGTTCGTCGGGGTCATCTTCACCGATGCAACCAGCCAGACCGACTACACCCACTCCAGCCGCCGCTAAATACGATCTTCGTCCTAGCACCCTGTGTGTCATACGCTATCGAGAACCCCACTTAGCTTCAATATATGCTAATATTCTATGAGTATTGTTCTTGGAAATATACGCCTCGTTCTCCGATATCGACTGACATACTGGTGTGCAAGTCGAAAATATGAGTGTACAACTGATAATTTCGGCGCTTCTATCCAGATGGCCCGAAAATTGTCAGTTCACGAGTTACGCCGAGGAGTTCAGCCGGATAGCAGAGTCAACGCAACCGCGCCGGAATACATCGTGACGGATTTGGCGAGCCGATCTAACAGCGCGGAGGGTGAACATAAACGACGGGAGAAGTTGCCGTTGCAGCGTCTCGGGGAGTCACAAGACACCGGACAAGCCGCGGCTCACGGAGAACCGAGAAGAACAGCTCACGTTTCAGCGCGGAGATGAATCCGGCAATATCCACCATCAACCACCGTTTGTCGGCACGGCTAGATATTCGGTCGACTGTGGTCAACTCACCGAGCGGGGCAACGAAAGCGGCCCAGCGGATCGCTACTCCTTGACGGCGCCGCACTCGAGCAGTCGGTCGATCTGCTCGTCGCCGTACCCTAGCTCAGCGAGTACCGTCCGGGTGTGCTCACCACGGGTCGGCGGCCGGTCGCCGATATCAGGTCGCTCGCCGTCCAACCGAAACGGCGGTGCTGCCGTCGTGACCTCGACGTTGCGATGGAGGTTGTACGTGTCGGTCAGTAACTCTCGTGCTTCGGCCTGCGGATCGTCGTCGACGATTTCGTCGATGGTCTTGATCGGTGCGGCGGTAACACCGGCATCGACTAGTACATCGATCAGTTCGTCTCGGCACCAGTCTTCGAACTCCTCGTCGAGAATTTCCCGCAGTTCTGATCGGTTCTCCCACCGATTGGCCTTTTGTCTGAATCGATCGTCGGTTGCCAAATCTTCCCGATCGATTGCCCCACACAGCCGCTGGAAGAAATCGTCGTCGACGACGGTTAGGTAGATCTCCTCGCCACCCGCCGTGTCGAAGCCGCCGTTGGGCGCGCTGCCGCCGAACTCGTAGCCGGCCTCGTCCGGATATTCGCCCGTAGCGTTGTAATGAGCGATCCAGTAGCCCATGTACCAGACTGCAGTGTCGAACAGTGAGACGTCGATGTGCCTACTCTCGCCCGTCCGATCGCGTTCGCGCAGGGCAGACGACACGAGGAATGCAGCGTTGAGTCCAGTTCCGTAATCTATGAGGCTGGCACCGATCCTGATCGATCGATCGTCCGACGGACTCACCGTCGCCATCAGTCCCGAAATCGCCTGTACGAGTGGGTCGTATGCTGCCCAATCCGATCGTGGTCCGTCCTGGCCGTAACCCGTAATCGAACAATAGATTACATCGTCGTTTTCCGCACGTACCGATTCGTAGTCGAGGTCGAATCGCTCTAAAACGCCCGGGCGGAAGCTCTCGACAACGACGTCCGCGTTCGCCGCTAACTCGTGGGCGATCGCTTGCCCGTCCTCAGTCTTGAGATCGAGACAGATGCTTTGTTTGCCACCAAGGTTCGCGGAAGCGAACATCGCCCCGTCTATGAGGTCTCGAAACTTATCGCCGTCGGGCGGCTCCACTTTGACGACGTTCGCCCCTTGCATTCCAATAAACTGTGTCGACAGCGGTCCCGCGACGGACTGGGTCAGATCAAGTACGTCGACATCAGTGAACGCCTGCATGGTCGCCTATTCAACACTATCAATAATAATGATTCACGTTGGTTTCAGATTTAGGAGTCTCGCTACCTCGATGGCAACGCCGACAACGAAACGCACTCGATGATAGAAGAGCGAGTTCCGCAAATTGCCGAACGAACGAGGGGAATTTTTGAGGGCGAGGGCCGCTGTAGACTACCATAACGCAGTTAGCCTCTCTCGGTCGTCGTCCGTGTTACCTTCTCTCGTATGCACAATGTTTACTTTCCCCACGTAGAATCCGCGCTCATGTCCAGCAGCGATCAATCGAGCGCGTTCGAAGACGGTCCAGCGTCCGAACTCATCCGAGAAACAGCGCGTGACATCGCCGACTTGTACGACGACGAGTACTGGCAGGCTGTCAACCACGAGCAGGTTGAACCGACGGAGTTCTGGCAGGACTGTGCTGATGCCGGCTTCCTCGGCGCCGCCGTTCCCGAGGAGTACGGCGGAGAAGGAATGGGTATCCAGGAAGTGACGACGATCGTCCAGACGTTTGCCGAAAACGGCTGTATGGGGACCGGCATGCTTTGGGTCGTTACCCCGGTGTTCGGTTCGATCACGCTCTCGCAAAACGGAACCGAGGAACAGAAAGAGCGCTATCTCCCGAAACTGGCGAACGGCGAGATGAAGTTCTGTATGGCTCTCACTGAACCCAGGGCGGGTCACAACACGTTGAACCTGGATACGTTTGCCGAACCGACCGACGATGGATTTGTCGTTAACGGCACGAAGCAGTGGATTTCCGGGGTTGATCGGGCAGATAAGATGCTTCTCGTCGCCCGGACGAAACCTGAGTCCGAGGTCGAGCGCCGCACCGACGGCATCACGCTCTTTCTCGCCGATCCGAGCGACGACGCCGTCGAGTATCACCCCCTCGAGACCGGCATTCCGGCGCCCGAAACACAGTACGAAATCCACTTTGACAACTACCACCTCGACGAGGACGCCGTCATCGGAGAGCAAGATAACGGCCTCTACCAGCTGTTTGAGACCGTCAACCCGGAGCGGCTCGTCGGCGCAGCGAACGCCGTCGGCGCGGGCAAGTGCGCCCTCAACCGGGCGATTGAGTACGCCAACTCACGGGAAGTGTTCGACGCGCCGATCGGCTCTCATCAGGCGGTCCAACACCCCATCGCCGACGCGTGGTCGAAACTCGAGGCGGCGGAACTACTCGTTAGGAAAGGCGCCTGGACGGTCGACAACGGCGGCGAAGCCGGCGCGGCGGCGAACATGGCGAAGCTCCGCGCGACAGAAGCCTGCTACGAGGCCTGTGACGTCGCCGTCCAGACCCACGGCGGTAACGGTCTCAGCCCCGATTACTTCGTCGTCGACCTCTGGAAGGCCTCGCGACTGGGGCGGATCGCCCCTGGCTCGAGTCAGATGATGCGCAACTACATCGGCGAACGGGTGCTCGGACTGCCGCGATCGTACTGACTGCTCCGAACAGGGGACAGCACCGGAGATTGATTACTTCTGGTACTGCTCGTACTCGTCACCGACCTCCTGACGGAGAAGCATCGCCGCGAGTGTCTTGCCCTGGCGGTCGGTCCGGAGTGATTCGCTCGCGCCACCGTCTAACGCGCCGTGGAGGACGAAGTTCAACCCCTTCATCTCGGGGAGGACGTATCGGTCGACGCTCTCGGCGCCCGGTTCCTCGAGAAATTCATCGAAAACTCGGGCGACATAGGTCTCCGTCAGTAGATCACGGAGGAATGGATAGTCGTCGCCGTCGGTGGCGATGATGCCAACGTTGGCCTTGTTTCCTTTGTCGCCCGAACGGCCGTGTGCGACGTCGTAGAGTCTCATGCGCCGGTCACCTCGACGATCGGCTCGAATGCAGACTTCGGAACGAGCACGGGGTGGTAGGCGAACTTCGGGGTCGGTGAGGATCGACCTGGATTGAACATCGTCACGCTGGGCGGCCCGCCGAGGCCTAGATTCGCGAACAGGCTGGCAAACTCGTAGCCGTCTCCCTTGTTCGGCGTTTCGATGGCGATTCTGGCGACCACCTCTTCGGGCTCGCCGGATGCCGTGCCGTCGTGGAGTGCGTCGACCCCGAAGGACTCGGTTCGGAACCGGTCGTACTCGATACCGCGTTCGTCCGCCCGGTTTCGGATGTACTCGAAAGCCCGGTTCGCCTTTGCCGCCGCGTTCGGGTTCGCGTAGACGACGTCGCTTCGGACGGTAAAGCCGTCGCGGTAGTGGAGGCTCGCTTTGTAGGTATCCGTCGGTGCGGTGCCCGTGACGTTTTCCACCGCGACCCGTTCCTCGCCCACCTGCTCTAAGCGGACGTGCTGAAAATCCGCTACGACGTCCGGACCGTAGTAGGCACCCGGATCCGCGACCTCGTACAGCAGCTGCTCGCCGACGGTGTCGGGCGTCACCAGCCCGCCGGTGCCCGACGGCTTCGTGATGACGGTAGAGCCCTCCGCCTCGACCTCCGCGATTGGAAAGCCGATATGCTCGAAGTCGATGCCCCGCCAGTCGCCTAGGAAGTTGCCCCCCGTCGCCTGGGCGCCGCACTCGATGATGTGACCGGCGATCAGGCCTCGAGCGAGTCGGTCGTACTCGTCGCGGTCCCAGCCGTGTTCGTGGATAAGCGGCCCCAGAATCAACGCAGCGTCGATCACTCGGCCGGTGATCACTACGTCGGGGTCCGCCGCCAATGCCTCGGCGACGGGAAAACCGCCAAAGTAGGCGTTCGCCGAGACGACGTCCGGATCCGTGGGAAGCGCCTCGCCGGTGTCGGCGTGGCGAAGGCGTTCGTCGTCGAACTCCTCGATCCGGTCGCGAAAGTCGTCGCCGGAGACCGTCGCGATCGTCGGCTCGAGGCCCCGTTCGTCGGCGACCGACGCGACGGCTTCGCGACACGCCTGCGGATTTACCCCGCCGGCGTTGGCCAAGATCGTCACACCGCGGTCCATCGCCTCGGTCAAGATGTCGTCTACGACCGACGGAAAGTCGGTCGCGTACCCCTTCTCGGGATCGTTCTCCTGCTGGCGGACGAGAACCGTCATCGTCACCTCCGCCAAGTAGTCCATCGTCAGGTAGTCGAGGTCCTCAGCGTGCTCGAGGACGCGACGCGGTGCCTCGTTGTCGTCTCCCCAGAAGCCGGCCGCGTTGGCGATTCGAACGCTCACAGTAACTCCCCCGCGATGATGTTCTTCTGGATTTCGCTCGTTCCCTCGCCGATCTGGTAGATTTTTGCGTGACGGTACTGGCGTTCGACGGGGTAATCACGGGTGTACCCGTTGCCGCCGTGGATCTGGATGGCATCGCTGGCGACTTCTTCGGCAACTTCGCTGGCGTAGAGTTTCGCCATGCTCGCGAGTTTCGTCGGTTTCTCCCCGTCATCGAGTCGGGCACCGGCATCGAGGGTGAGCCGGCGTGCGTTCTCGACCTTGACCGCCATCTCGGCGAGTTTGTGGCGGATCGCCTGAAACTCCGCTATCGGCTGGCCGAACTGCGAGCGATCGGAGGCGTACTCGAGGGCGTGCTCCAAACAACCTTGCGCGATTCCCAGCGAGGAGGCGGCGATACCGACCCGCTCGGCTTCGAAGAACTCCATAAGCTGGTAAAAGCCGCGGTTTTCCGCTCCGACGAGGTTCTCTTCGGGGACTCGAACACCGTCGAACCGCAACTGGGCCGTCTCGCAGGCGTTCCACCCCATCTTCTCGATCTCGGAGTCGACGACCACGCCGTCGCGATCGGTTTCGATGAGGAGAGCCGAGATGCCGCCGGCACCCTCTTCGCCTGTTCGGCACAGCGTCAGGATAACGTCGGCGATCGTGCCGTGCGTGACGAAAGTTTTGGTGCCGTCAATGACGTACTCGTCGCCGTCCTTGTGTGCGCTGGTTTCGATGCTACTGGCGTCGCTGCCATGATCGGGTTCCGTGTTCGCCATCGCCGTGATGAGTTCGCCGGTCGCGACGCCAGTCAAGATCCATTCCTTTTGTTCCTCCGAACCGTACTCGGCGATCATCCGGGTGCCGAAGGCCGTACCCAGGGCCGCCTTGATACCGGCGTCGACGCGGGCGAACTCCTCGGCGACGAGCGCGCTCTCGAGGACGCCCATCCCCGGTCCGCCGTAAGCCTCCGGGATCTCGACGCCGACGAGTCCCGCCTCGACCGCATGCTCCCAGACATCTCGAGGCCAGGTCCCGGTCTCCTCGGCCTCGCGGGCCACAGGAGCGATTTCGGTCTCGGCGAACGCCCGCGCCGTCTCCCGAACGGCGCGCTGTTGTTCGCTAAGCGTAAAGTCTACCATGGACAGCAGTGACATATAGACTTGCGCTAATATAGCTACCGCTGTTTTCCGTCCGCACAGGAGCAGTGCTCGTCCGACAGGCACCCTGAGTAGGTCATCGACGCGTCGACGAACTCCTCCTCATAGTGTCACACTGACCGACAGAATTTTGATTCTGTATACGGTCGTCAATCTATGACAGATCAATCGATAACACACACCACAGGTGGTGAGTTGCGCGACCCTCGAATAACGCGCGTGACGGCTGGTGATATCGTTCGGCGTGCCGGTAATCGACGACCCGACAAGGACGCGTTCGTGGTTCCGGCGACCGACGAACGAGTGTCGTTTGGGGAGTTCGACGACCGCGTTAATCGCGCGGCGAACGCGTTCCTCGAGTCGGGACTGGCGTCGCGAGACAGGCTCGCGATCGTCGCCGCGAACTCCCTCGAATTTCTGGAAGCGTACTTCGGCGCGCTCAAAGCGGGGCTCGTCGTCGTTCCGATCAATCCCGAGATCACGACCGACGACGTCGGCTACGAACTCGACCACGCGTCAGTCGACGCGCTGGTCGTCGAGGACACGTACTATCCGAAATTCGAGGGCGTGTTCGAGGAGCGGGACCTCGAAACGCTCGCTGTGATCGAGTGGAGCGACGAGGGGACGGTTCCGGTGCCGGAGTTCCGTGCGTTTGCGAGCGAGCACGACGCCGCGGAACCCGAGGTGGAACTCGAGGGCTCGGATCTCGCCCAGATCATGTTTACTTCGGGGACGACGTCACGACCAAAGGGAGTCTGCCTCCCTCACCGAGCGTTGCACGCCGGGTCGATCAACAACGTCGTCGGGGGCGAGGTATCCCGAAACGACGTCAAGTGCGGACTCTTGCCGATGTTTCACTGCGCGATGCTCTCGCAGGTCAAGGCCGTATTGCACGTCTCCGCGCGGATGGTGATTCTCCGGGGCTTCGAACCGAACCAGTTCCTCGAGTGCGTCGAAACCTACGCCGTGACCGACGTAACGCTCTTGCCGTCGATGTACACGGAACTGCTGGCCAGAGACGATATCAGGGATCGCGACCTCTCCTCGCTCAGGCGGTGTACGTACGCGATGACGCCGATCGGAAACGAGACGCTTGCGGAGTGCATCGAGGTCTTCGGCGCCGAGTTCAGCCTCGGTTCCGGTCAAACCGAAGCCTACCCGCCGACCTGTACCTACCACCCCGAGTGGCAACTCGAGAAGGAGGGAAACTACTGGGGAACAGCACTGCCGAATACGGATATCGCGATCATGGATGACGACGGTCAGTTGCTCTCCGATGGCGAGGTCGGTGAAATCGTCTACCGCGGGCCAAACGTCATGGACGGCTACCTCGAGAACGAAGAACGAACTAGGGAGGCGTTCGCCCACGGCTGGTTTCACTCCGGCGACGTGGGTTACTTCGATGAGGACGGCCTGCTGAAGTTCGTCGACCGCAAGACGGACATGGTCAAGACCGGCGGCGAGAACGTCTCGACGCAGAAAGTGGAATCGGTGCTGCTCGATCATTCCGACGTGGACGAAGTCGCCGTCGTCGGCATCCCTCACGAGCGATGGGGCGAAGCGGTGACCGCCTTCGCCGTCTCATACGGGGACGACCCCGATCCGGACGACGTCCTCGAGTACGCCCGCGGAACTCTCGCCGGTTTCGAGACCCCGAAAGCCGTCGAGTTTCTCGCAGAGTTGCCCCAGACGGCGACCAGCAAAGTACAAAAACACGTCGTCTCCGAGAATCACGAAGACTACTACCGTTGAATGGCACACACGAGTACGTCGGCAGCGAAACGCCGATCTGGGGAGTCCACCAACCGATCACCGACGGTACACTTTTGGAATCGGCCCGAGTTGTACGACGATGATGCGGGCACCCCAATCGACACCAGAGAGACCATGAAAGTACAAATCGACGGCGAGTACGACGAAGAAACGGTTCGTGCGATCGTTACGGCGCTTTCACATCACCTCGGCGAATCCGTTACTCTCGAGACCGACGGGAGCGACGACATCGGGGCGTCGTTTACCGACGAGGGCGTCATCCTTACCGATCGAGAAGAGCGTATCCGAGCGGACCTCGAGGACATCGCGACGGGCGGTCCCGAGCGAGGTCACGAGAAAATCGAACAGTTGGACAAAGAGTTCGTCCGGGATCGGATCGACATGGTCTTCGACGACGTCCAGTACGAGGACGGATCGTTCGCCGGCTACGCCAACGACGACCGAACGCCCGCAGACGGGATGATAACGGGCGTCGGAACGATCGACGGCCGCGACGTGTTCTTCACGGCAAACGATTACACGGTTAAGGCGGGTTCGCTGGGCCAGCAGGGGATCGAAAAGGCAATCCGGCTCTCCGAACGAGCGGTGACCGCTCGCGCGCCGATCGTCCGACTCATCGACTCGACGGGAGCGCGGCTTTCCCCCGGCGACCGTAAGGAGTCCTCGAGTCACGCTGGCCGATACACTGGTGGGAAGTCGTTTTTCAACCAGTGCATCCACTCCGGACAGGTTCCACAGATCGGCGTCCTCTACGGTCCGAATATCGCAGGATCGGCGTACACGCCCATCTTCTGTGACTTCCTAATCATGGTCGAGGAAATCTCCGGCATGGCGATTGCCTCGCCTCGGATCGTCGAGGAGGTGACCGGTGAGGACATCGATATGCAGCAACTGGGCGGTCCCGACGTTCACGCGACTCACTCCGGCAGCGCAGACCTCGTCGTTCCCGACGAGGAAACCGCAGCGACGAAAGTTCGAGACCTGCTTTCGTATCTACCTCAGGATTACCAGTCTCCCCTTCCCGAACGACCGGGAACGGCGCCGCGTCGCAATCCCGAAGGGTTGGACGCCGTCATCCCTGAGAATCCGAACGAAGCTTACGACGTGCACGACGTCCTCGAGCGCATCGTCGACGAGGGTTCGTTGTTCGAACTCAAACCGCGATTTGCCCCCGAACTCGTCACGTCTTTCGGTCGGATCGACGGTCGCCCAGTCGGAATCGTCGCGAATCAGCCCAATCACGTCTCCGGGGCAATTTTCCCCGATTCCGCCGAAAAGGCCTCGGACTTCATCTGGAAGTGTGATGCCTTTGGGATCCCCCTGATTTACCTCTGTGATACGCCCGGGTTCATGGTCGGCTCGCAGGTCGAACGACAGGGCGTCCTCCAGAAGGGCCGGAAGTTCATTTACGCGACCTCGAACGCACAGGTGCCGAAGTTCTGCGTCATCACGCGGAAGGCCTACGGTGCGGGCATTTACGCGATGTGCGGACCGTCGTTCGAACCCGATTCGACGCTCGCGCTGCCGTCGGCGGAACTGGCGGTGATGGGGCCAGACGCGGCGGTTCGGGCGATGTTTTCGGACCAGATAGACGAGATCGACGATCCGGCCGAACGCGAGGCCTTCGTCGAGGAGACGAAAGACCTGTATCGCAAGGACATCCGCAAACAAGCCTCGAGCATGCAGGTCGACGAACTGGCCGCTGCGAGCGATTTACGCCGCCAACTCGAGCGTCGCATCGATGCCTATCGCAACAAGCGTCGTATTGAACGCGACCGACATCATGGAACGGTGCTGTTCTAGACGGATATCCAGTAGCTTCGAACAGGAAGAAATCAGTCTCCAAAATGGAACGGTGCGGTCGCAAGCGGTATTCGTCGCCGTGTCACTTCTCCCGTTCGAGCCCGCTATGATCACCTCAAGACAAATAGTAGGATAGTGAATTTGCTCGATTCCAACGATTTCAACAATTGATAGTTGGTATGTGATCCAACTGCTGTCGGAAGAGATCCACGGTCGCCCGGGCAGTTACTCGAGATGGTGTCCGGCGTCCGCGACGAGTTGGCCGCCGTCGACGGCGAAGTACGAGCCGGTTACGTAGGCCGCGGCATCGCTGACGAGAAACAACGTGATCGGCACGCAGTCTGCCGGCGATCCGAGACGTTCCATGGCGATGTCGCGTCCGATTTGGTCGCGGTCGCGGCCCGCCTCGTCCCAGACGCTCGATAGTGCTTCCGTCTCGATGATGCCGGGTGCGATCGTGTTGGCGCGGATGCCGTACTGAGCCCACTCGGCAGCGACGGTCTGCATGAGGTTCGTGATGCCCGCTTTTCCGGCACCGGAGTGGGCGTGATACGGTGCGCCGCGCTCGCTGTTCGTCGCTCCCATCGCGACGATCGAGCCGCCGCCGTTGTCGATCATGTGCTCGCCGACAGCGAAGGTACAGTAGGCGGTGCCGTCGAGGATCGTTCCGACGACAGCCCGCCAGCCGTTCTCGCTCAGTTCCTCGGCGGGGCTCAGGAAGTTCGCTCCGGCGTTGTTCACGAGAATTGTGATCTCGCCGAGTTCGTCCAGGACGGTTTCGACCATCGCGTCTACTTCGTCTCGGCTTCGAATATCGGCGGTCGTCGCACAGATGCGCCGCCCTTTCGCCTCAATCCGCTCAGCCACGGGCTCGAGGTGGTCCATGTCGCGCGAGGTGATAGCGACGTCGGCGCCGTGATCGGCGAGCGCCAGCGCGATGTGTTTCCCGATGCCGGTGCCGCCGCCGGTGACGAGCGCGGTTTCTCCCTCGAGGAGATCGGACGCGAAAATGTCCGTACTCGGCGGCGTTCCCCGACCGTCGCTCATGGCCGTGTCCCCCACTCAGGTTCGCGATCCTCGACGAACGCCGCGACACCTTCCTCGTGATCTTCACTCTCCATTAACAGCACGAGCATCTCCTTGAGATACGAGTATGATTGTTCGACCGTCATATCGCGTTGCGTATAGTAGGCTTCTTTCCCCATCGAAATCATCACCGGACTGTTCTTGGCCAGACTGTCGACGTACGCCTCGAGTTCGTCCTCGAACGCGTCGGCGTCCAGCACGTCTGTCACGAGGCCGATTCGCTCGGCGGTCTCGGCGTCGATGTGTTCGCCGGTGAACATGAGCTTGAGTCCTTTCTTCTCGCCGACGGCCGGCATGATTGCCGACATCGCCTGCATCGGAAACATGCCGACGTTCACCTCAGGCGTCCCGAAATCGGCGTCCTCAGCCGCGAGGACGAAGTCACAACCGGCCGCTAGCCCACAGCCGCCAGCCAGGCAGTACCCCTCGACCGCGGCGACCGTGAGGGCGTCGGCGTCGATCAACTCCTCGAGTAGATCGGCCAACCCCGACGAGCCGGCCCGTCGTTCGAACATCGACTTCGGTTCAGCCTCGTCCATCCCTTGCAAGTCGCCGCCCGAACAGAACGTGCCGTCCGCGCCACGGATGACGACGACCCGGATATCGCGTTCGCGTGTCGCGGCAGCGATTTCGGAAAGCCCCGTCAGTACGGACTCGCTCAGCGCATTGTGGACGTCGGGCCGGTCGATCGTCGCCCAGACGACGGTGCCGTCGTCGCTCATCGTTACCTCGAGGTCCTCGTTTCCGAGGTCGGTGCTACGTGTTGGCATTGTACAGTAGACGTTGTTATATGTGATCTAAAGATTTATGTTAGATATATTTCATCACGGGGGAGAGGAATCCGACGAGAACCCGCGGCGTACTGTAGCGGATTAGGGGTCGTCGGCGCGTTCGTGATCGTCGTTCAGGAGACCCTCCTCGTCCCAATAGTCGTACGCCGCCGCGTGAAGTGGCACGTCTTCGTACAATTCGTTTGTAAAGTTCTCCTCGTCTTCCAGCTTCGAGAGAACCTCGTGATACCCCCCGAGTTCCTCTCGGTTTTCGTGAAGCGCCTCGAGAAATGCGTAAACCATGTCGTAGGTCAAATCCTGACGACCAACGAAATTGTATTCGAATATTGGTGTTACAACTTCATCTGGAGCACCGGAAGCGGTTTCGATTTCGTCACCGGGGAACGTGCCAACGGCAATACCAGAATCACTCTCCCATTCATCGTGAACCTCGTCCGGGATAGTTGGAATGTGATAGTCGACCGTTCCGCCCATTTCTTGGAGCCACCCGGGTTCGATTTCGAGATTCATGTACGAACCAACGCCGACTTCGAGCCGTCCCTCTTCCATTGCAGAAGCCTGTTCGGCGAAGTCGTAGCTGACGCGATCGAAATCGTCGGTCGCAAACGAAAGTGCGTGCTCGAGCGGGGCAGCTGTCCCGGACCCTTCAGGGGTCGGGCTAACTTGCGTCTCTTCGTCGATATCAGCGATCGATTCGATCTCCTCGTTTGCGGTCACGAAAAACCAAGGGAGGGTATAGAAGTGGAAGAATTGCACGACGTCGAAGCCAAGTTCGTCGTACGGCTCTTCTTCTTCCATTATTAAGTTCATCCCCCAATTCTGACTGAAAACCATCTCCGCGTCTTCGTCCATGAGCGAACCGATATTTGCCTCGGTGCCTGGACTAGGTTGGGCTTCAGCAAACACGTCGTCAGTGTGTTCGTTGACAACGGCGGTGAGTCCTTCATTTGCTGCGTACGCTGTTGTCCCTTCTGTCGACGATAGCATTCGGATCGTATCCTCGTCTGTCCAATCGTCGCCTGTACACCCTGCAAGTACTGCTGATGCTCCCAGTCCCACCGAAGCGAGGAACGTCCGCCGATACGCTCTCTTACCCACTGACTGAGAGTGCTTTTTTACCACCATAGCACCAAATGACGCGGTGCTTCGAATAATCTCTTCCTTAATTTCCCACATGAGTTTAGAATAACAATTTCCCGAACTCAGGTTATAAAAGGAGAGTGGAGTACACGATTCTATGAATGTTGAATATAATTGCGACGACGGTAAACTGTCAGAGGGAGGTCGATACCCACTTCGATACTCATCTAATGAAGGGTAACCGTATATTCAAACCGACGTGAAGGACTCGACTAACGGAACTCGAGTACACTCCTGATACTGTACGCTCCCGAAGTGCGAGTCACTGGCGAGCGTTTGCAGACGACGTTTCCACGCTCAGTGGTAGATCGACCCGGTCGCATTTCACCATCTAGGTTGTGCGAACGTTCAATTAGATCAGCGCGAATGTCTGGCGGTGGGGTTGCACGAGTTGGCGTAGCTCTGCGCAATCATCGTGGTTCTACAACCAGTCAATATTGAGACAATACATTTTTGATCGACCCGCTGGGATCCGAAACTGGAATGTCAACAACGACCTTCTCGGTAGACGGTGAGACAGCACTCATCACCGGTTCATCCCGGGGGATCGGTCGAGCGATCGCGGAACGATTCGCCGCGGACGGCGTCGACGTCGTCGTCACGTCTCGAGACCAGGACGCAGTCGATAGCGTCGCGGATTCGATCAACGACAGCGACGCCTCCGGGGAGGCTCTCGCTGTCGAATGCGATGTCCGGGACCGCGCGTCGATCTGTTCTGTCGTCGAAGCCGCGACGGACGAACTCGGGCCGATCGACGTTCTCGTAAACAACGCCGGTGCGAGTTTCGAGGCTCCCACCGAAGAGTTGAGCGCGAACGCCTGGAACACCATCGTCGACATCAATCTCACCGGTGCGTTCAACTGCGCTCAAATCGTCAGCGAGGGCATGATCGAGGGTGACGGCGGCACCATCGTCAACGTCTCGAGCGTCGCCGGCCGTGACGGAGCGCCGATGATGGCCCACTACGCGGCCGCAAAATCGGGATTAAACACGCTCACGCGAACGCTCGGCGTCGAGTGGGCACCGTACGAAATACGAATCAACGCCATTTTGCCTGGACTCGTTCTCACGGAAGGCGTCGAACAACAACGGAGCATGACGTCGGACGATGTCGATCCGGACAGCGTCGATCGCCAGCTTGGGCTGCCCGACGAGATCGCTCGAGTCGCCCAGTTCCTCGCGAGTCCCGGTGCGCAGTATATCCAAGGGGAGACGATCGTCGTCGAAGGCGTTCCACGAATCGCGCTGACCGAACACCACGACGTGTAACCGACAGTTTGCGTGAACGCAATCGACTCGAGTGATGTGCCGATCCGGAATGTCTAAGGTGATATGCATTGACACAGTTGATGATGAAGGAAGCTGTAATCGTCGATGCAGTGCGGACGCCGTTCGGAAAGTACAACGGATCCTTTCGCGACACGCATCCACAGGATCTCGCAGCGGCACCTCTGCAGGCGCTACAGGAACGAAACGGATTCGACCCGGGGATCGTCGATGACGTCATGTACGGCTGTGTAAAGCCAGTCTTCGAGCAGGGTTCGGATATCGGACGCATTGCATCGATGGTCGCCGGCTGGGGCGACGAGGTTCCCGGGTTTCAACTCGACCGACTATGCGGTTCGGGCCAGCAAACGATCAACCTCGCCGCTGCGAACGTTCGAGCCGGGTTCAGCGACGTCGTGGTCGCGGGCGGCGTCGAACATATGACGCGCGTGCCGATGTCGAGCAACCGGAGTGACGGAGCGTCGACTGCCGAGCCCGACATGTCCGAGACCTACTTCGAGCATTTCGACGAAATAACGCATCAGGGCGAAAGCGCAGAACGGGTCGCCGAGAAGTGGGACTTCAGCCGGCGCGAACTCGACGAAATTGCCGTCGAATCCCAGCGTCGGTGGAAACGAGCACACGACGAGGGACGGTTCGACGACCAGCTCGTTCCGGTCGAAACTGAACTTGACGGCGAAACCATCGTTGTGGAAGAAGACGAGCACCCGCGACCGGGAACCGATGTCGACTCCCTCTCGGACCTCCCGCCCGCGTTTCGGGACGACGGAGAGGGCGTTATCCACGCCGGAAATTCGTCGGGCATCGTCGACGGTTCGAGCGCCGTCCTCGTGACGAGTCGCGAGACAGCTCGAGAGTACGGTTGGGAGCCGATGGCTCGCATCGTCCAGACCGAGGTCGTCGGCGTCGATCCCGTACTGATGCTCACCGGACCGATCCCTGCGACCGAACAGATCCTCGAGAAGGCCGATATGGTGCCGTCGGACATCGATCTCTTCGAGGTGAACGAGGCCTTCGCCTCGGTTATCGCAGCCTGGCTCGAGGAAACCGGTCTCTCCTGGGAGGATACGAACGTCAACGGCGGGGCGATCGCACACGGCCACCCGCTGGGGGCAACCGGCAGCGCACTCATCACCAAACTCGCCCACGAACTCGAGCGAACGGGACAGGACAGAGCGCTGTCGACGATGTGTATCGCGTTCGGCCAGGGTGTCGCCACGATCATCGAGCGCGTGTAGCTGGTCTCGCTATCGAACTGATAGAACACACAAAAAGCATTAGACTAATTCACGCGAAAGACCGCCTATGCCAGCAGCACTCATTACTGGCGGCTCGCGGGGTATTGGTCGCGGCATCGCCGAGCAGTACGCTCGAGACGGGTACGACGTCGCCGTGAACTACCACAGCAGCGAAACGGCTGCGGAAGACGTCGTTGAAACGATCAGAGCCGAAACCGACGGCGATGCCGTCGCGATTCAAGCCGACGTCAGCGATTCAGGTGCGGTCGAGTCGCTGGTCGAAACGACCGTCGAGACGTTTGGCGGTCTCGATCACGTCGTAAACAACGCGGCCATCAGTCAACACAAGCACACGCCCGAACTTACCGTCGAAGAGTTCGACACCCTGATGCAGATAAACGCGACGAGCGTCTTTTCTGTGACCAAGGCGGCTCACGAGCACCTCCTCGAGTCGGCGGTTGGGGAAGGGCCGTCGGTGATCAACCTCTCGTCGCGTCTCGCCCACGCCGGCGCACCCCACGAACCACACTACGCGGCTTCGAAAGCCGGGATCATCGCCATCACGAAGAGTCACGCGAAGGAGTTCGGACCGGATATCAGAGTTAACGCGATCGCACCGGGATACATCGTGACGGATATGACGGACCGAACCAACACCGCGGAGGATAAACGTGAACGACGGGAGAAGTTGCCGCTGCAGCGGCTCGGCGAGCCCGAAGACGTTGGACAAGCCGCGGCGTACCTTCGGGACGCGCGGTTCGTCACCGGCGAGACACTCAACGTGAACGGCGGCCAGGACATGGTCTAAATCGACGGCACTCGATTTCGCCCTCGTGATCTGTTCGCCACGGACGGTATCGGAGAGGGAGAATGTTCCGTTCGTTCACTGTGGTGCCCGATTCTCACGACGGAGAGCAGTGCACACCGAGACAGTCGCTCGAGTAACCAAAAATCTGACTTGTGGAAGAGTGAGTGAAGATTAGTCCGTTGCGGTCGCTTCGACCTGGGCCTCGGTGTCGTAGCCGACGACATACTTCGCGTGGGCTAGACCGGCGACGATGACGATCGCAGCGCCGACCTGAACGCCGATGTGAGCGAGTCCACCGAACATCGCTATAAACGCAAGCAAGCCGTAGAAACCGCGCCACGGAATCGAAAGGAGACGAGCACCGTCGAAGCGAACCGTCGCCACGATAAGAGCGATCGTTCCCGCGAGGACGACGGGGAATTCGATAAGCGTCGTACTCGACCAGTAAATGAGACTCTCGTTGGCGACGAGGGCGAACGGAATGAGAAACCCAGGAGCTCCAATGCGCAACGCGTTAATACAGGACGTTATGAAGTCTGTATTCGCGATTCGGGATCCGACTGCGACGGAGATCGCCACTGGCGGCGTGATCGCGGACAACATTGCGAAGTAGAAGACGAACATGTGGGTCGTGATTTCGGGGACCCCCATCTCCATAACGCCAGGCGCAACGAGGATAACGACCAGAATGTACGCTGCGGGCGTCGGCATACCGAGCCCGAACAGGATGCTCGCGACCATCGCGAGTAGTAGTACGACGAGCAGGAGCCCACCGCCCATTCCGACGATTGCGGTACTCACACGCTGTGCCAATCCGGTTTGGGTGAGCATTTCGATAATAATACCCATCGCTGCGAGCACGCCGACGAGCGGTGCCATCTCGAGACCGCCGCGTCGGAGTCCCAGCAATATCGTTTTCGACTCTTCTTTCACGACGCCGGAATCGATCTCGGACGCTCTTACTTTACTAACTACTGAGGTTAGGAGTCCGACGACAATCATCGTAATAATGGTGTACAGGCCGGCAGTCAGCGGCGTCCACCGCATCACGACGAGCAGATACAGCAGGACGAAGAGCGGAATAGCGAAGTGCGCTCCTCTGGTCAACATGCCGTAATTGAACGAACCCGTGTTTTTCGATGTCCATCCGAATTTGAGCACGGTGAAGTGCACAGCGATCCCCACGCTGAGATAGAACAGCGCCGCCGGGATCACGCCCGCTTGAATGACTCGGAGATAACTCACGCCGATGATATCCGCCATCAGAAACGCTGCGACGCCCATCACCGGCGGGAGCATCTGCCCGCCCGCCGAAGCGACGGCTTCGATCGCTGCGGCGTAATCGTCTCTGACCTTCTGATCCTGCATCATCGGAATGGTAAAGCTTCCCGTCGTCGCCGTGTTAGCCGCCGCACTACCGGTGATCGATCCCATGATCATGCTTGCGATAACGGCGATTTGTACGACACCGGTCGTCAGGCTCTTGCCGAGTTCCCGACCGACGTCGAGGATGAAATCCATCAACCCGTAGGCTTTGGCGATTCCAGCGAACATGATGAAGATCGCAACCCACGTGGATCCGATTCCCATCAACGTTTCGTGGTACACGCCAGAGAGGGAAATCGCACCTTCGCTCGAGATTCGTTCGAGGTCGAATCCGGAGTGTCGCAAGAAGCTGGGTAAATTCGGTCCAACGTAGTTGGTCGCGTAGAGGATAGAACCGATTGTTACGAGAGCGATGATCCATCCGAACGCCCGGCGCGTTGCGTCTATCGCGAGGTAGATGATTACACCACCGACGAATAAATCGAGGTCCGTGAATCCGAGCAAGTGAACGTCCTGGAGCAGTCGATAGAAGTGAAATTCGACGTATGCGGCCGTCAAAAGGGCCGCGATGCCCGATGCGATAAGCAGGTATGGGTCTACCTTAGCCCACACCGTCTTCGTGCGGGCAATGGCCGTTCGATTCTTGCCCGACAGCGTTCTTCCGGAGCTATCGGCACTCGTCGTTCCGCCGTCTGCGACTGCGGCTTTTTTCTCGTAGCCCGATTCGTCCCCTTCTGTCTTGAAGCACTGACGCGCCTCGTCGAAGTAGAAAACGGCGAGCCCCAGACCGAGAAAAAGTACCGAATAGCGGGTTCGCATCGTCCAGAGCGTTGTCGCATAGTGGATAGTATACAGCGTGAATACGATCGCGAGAACCGTCGTGATTCCACTGAGTACGTTGTATGCTGTCGCCTGCTGACGGAGTTGTGAAAAACGATTCATTTGTACGTTGAGTTACGGTTCGTCTGCTCGCTCGTAGGCGTCGATATCGAGTCCTTGGTCTTCCCAGTAGTCGTAGGCTGCAGCGTGAAGCGGTGTGTGCTCCCAGAGCAAATCGATGAAGAACTGTTCGTCCTCCATGGCGCCCAACAGTTCGTGGTAGGACTCTAGCTCTTCACGGTTTTGATGCAGTCCCTCGAGGAACGAGTAGACCGTGTCGTAGTCGAAGTCCTGTCTGGCGATAAAGTTGTACTCGAAGACCGGCGTGTACGCCTCATCAGGTGCACCCGTCGCGTACTCGAGGTCTTCGCCGGGGAACGATTCGACTTCGAGACCGGGAGCATCTTCCCACTCTTCGACGATGTCGTCGTCGATGTCGATCACGTAGGTGTCGACGGTGCTCATCATCTCTTGTTGCCAACCAGGATCGATATCGAAGTTCATGAGCGTTCCAACGCCAACGTCAAGTCGGCCCTCGTCCATTGCTGGACCCTGCTCGCCGTAGTCGTAACTCGTATCGTCGAAGTCGTCTACGGCAAACGAAAGGGCAAGCTCGAGTGCCGGTCTCGTACCGGACCCCTCTGGAGTCGGACTCATCTGGTGGTCTTCCTCGAGGTCGGAAAGCATCTCGATGTCGTCGTGGGGCGTCACGAAGAACCATGGTAACTGGTAGAAGTGAAACACCTGTGCTGGTTCGAACTCGATCTGGTCGAACGGTTCTTCGCCCTCGTTGATCAGCTCTATCGACCAGTTCTGTATGTAGGCCATCTCCGTATCTTCGCTGTTGAGGGCACCGATGTTTCCTTCGGTACCGGGACCCGGCAACGGTTCGACGAAGATCTCGTCATCATCACCGTACTCGTTGACTACTGCTGCGAGTCCTTCGTTCGCAGCGTACGCAGTCGACGTATCTGTCGCAGTCATCATGCGAACTGTCCCATCATCGCCGTTATCACCACCGGTACAGCCTGCAATCGTCGTGATAGCACCCGCGCCCGCCGCAGCCATGAATGCCCTCCGCCCGGTTGCTCCTGGTAAACTATGTTGACCCATACCATGGGTGATGTGGTGGTATAATATATTTGTATTCGTTTATACGTTTTGTAAACACAAGAAATTATACTGAAGGGTGTGGTTTACAAGTCAACAGATCGTAGGTAATACTTGTTGTGGATGGGCTCACTTTTGTCAGTGCTCTGGAGCGGTATGGGAAGGATAGTCTCTTGAGCGAAACGGTCAAGTCGACTGCAAAAGGCAGTATTGTTATATAGTTCAACCTGAAACTACAGCGCATGTCTGAGACCCCATTAGCAGCGAAGTTCGACTTTACGAACGAAGCAGTCGCGGTGACCGGCGGTGCAAGCGGTATCGGCAAAGCAGTCTGTGAAACCTTCGCAGGTCAGGGAGCGAACGTGGCCGTCGCCGACATTGACGCCGACGCGGCGGAAACAGTTGCTGACGCCATCGAAGACGAGTACGACACACGGGCCATCGCGATCGAGACGGACGTTTCATCGTACGACGCTGCCGAGGAGATGATCGAAACCACCGTCGACGAATTTGGCTCGATCGACGTGCTCGTTAACAACGCCGGTCTCAGCACGCGTACATCGTCGTTTCTCGAGTCGACTCCCGAGGACTGGGATCGATCAGTCGGCGTCACGTACTTCGGGACGATGAACTGTACGCACGCCGCACTGCCACACATGATCGATCAGGAGGGTGGCTGCGTCATTAATTATGCCAGTGACTCGTACAAAGGAAACGACCCCTCGCTGGCCGTTTACGGCGGCGCAAAAGCCGCGAACGTCGCGTTCACGATGAACGTCGCTAAGGAGGTCGGCGAGCACAACATTCGGTTGAACGTCGTCTCGCCGGGAACGACCGAAACCCCCGCGACCGCGGAGTGGATCGACAAGTACCGCGATAAGATTCTCGAGTCGTACGCGCTCGAGCGCCTGGGCACACCGCAGGATATCGCCGACACGGTTGCCTTCCTCGCGAGTGACGCAGCGGATTGGATTACTGCCGAAGTAGTGAGTGTCAACGGCGGCTACATTCGGGGTTGAATCCATAACGGCGATCAAAGATCTGATTTTTTCTCGCGCAGATGAAGCCAAACCGTACAGCAGACGACGAGACACCCTGCTCCAGCGGCGATAGCAAACGCAATACGATAGCCCATCGTAGTGTAAACTCGAACGCCGTCGACCAGTTCTCCGGTCCAGTACGCGTCGAGCGCCCAGCCCATCAGCGTCGGGAATAACGCTGCGCCGAGGAACATCGATCCGTTGATCGTTCCGATAGAAATTCCACTCGTTTGATCGCCGTGTCGCTCCTTAATCATCGGAAACGTGAGAACGAACGTTCCGGTCAGCGCACCGCTCAGGAAGAACGCGACGGCGATGAACCCGAGTGGCGGCGTACCCAGCAAGGCAATCGTTGCGTGGATCGCAACGTACGTTACCCCCCCGGCAATCATAAACACGGTCCGGTGACCAATGTTGTCAGTGACGCGTCCGAACATCGGCGGACCGACGACGATACCGAGTCCCCCCATCAATGTGAATACTGATGCGAAGGTCACGGAAACGTCGTACACTTGAACCACATACGGGATACCCCACAGCCCGAAGAGTGTTAGATTAACGCCACCGGTACAGAACAACATCGTACCTGCGACCCACGTCCACCGGTCACCCAGCACTCCTAACAGCGATGTCCAGACTTCCCGAAACGAGAGATGCGTCTGTTCAGGAACGCCGTCGACCGGTTGCAACCCGGCCCCTTCAGGCGAGTCGCGGACGAGGAAAAATAGCGGGACTGAAACGATCAAACCGAAAGTCGCCAACGAGAGGAGCGCCGTCCGCCACGTCGTCGATTCGACTAGAACGGCGAATGGCGTTGTCGCGAGGATGCCACCCGTTCCGCCGGCGGCGAAACAGAGTCCGTTCATCGTTCCAAACTCATCGGCTCGGTACCAGTTCGCACAGAATCGAAGCATCGAAACAAAAATCACGCTCCCGCCGAGCCCGATCAATAACCTAGCACCAAGTGCAGAGCCGTAGTCGGTCGTGAGCGCGAACCAGAGGACACCCACGTTCATCGTTATGGCACCGGTCGTCGCCGTACGTCGGGGTCCGATCCGATCTACGAGAATCCCGGCCGGAAGCTGCATCGCAGCATAAACAAAAAAGAACGCCGCGTGGAGGGTGCCCAGTTGCGTGCCCGTCGTTTGTAGCGCTACGACGAGATCGCTCGAAATCACCGCCGTCGAAAGGCGATAGATATTCACTAGTATGAACGTCGTCGCCAACAATCCCCAGAGAATCCATCGGCGATGATATGGTGAAGACCAACTGAACACACGATGTCAATCGTTCGGTCAACTCAAATAAATTACTGAAATTGAACAAGTAGACGTCGTGAGCGAAAACAGATTGTCGCGGCACCTGTCATTAGAATGTATTGTAGATCCTTCGAGAGTTATTTCGTACTACGGAATGCACATAGAGGTATGGTGACTCGCGGTACCAACAGACAATCGGCTGTAAGTGAAGGTGAATCGGGATGAACGAATGCGACGATTACTTCGACCGGCTCGTGAACCAGGAGCGGCTCCAAACGTTTCTTGAGGAGTCCCTCGGACAGGCGAATGCCTTTGAGGTTGAACGGCATGTCGGCGGACAGTCGAATGAAACGCTGTTCGTAACGTGGGGAGACCGAGATCTCGTGCTTCGCCGCCCCCCGCCCGGCGAGACAGCGGACACCGCTCACGACGTTCTCCGAGAGTATACAGTGATGGATGCGCTTCAGGACACTCCCGTTCGCGTTCCGGAAACGGTGATCTCCGCTGAGGATCACGATATTATCGGATCCGATTTTTACTTGATGGAACGTGAGCACGGCGTCGTCGTCAGGGATGAGGAACCGAACCTGCTGGCCGAACCGTCACACCGTTCGAACGTCGGTAGTGAATTAATAGAGACGCTCGTTGAGATACACGATGTCGAATACGAAGCCATCGGACTAGCCGACTTCGGTTATCCGGAAGGGTTCACTCAGCGACAGGTCGATCGGTGGGAATCGCAATACGAGTGGGCGTTCGAAGTCACGTCCAACGAGCGGCCGGTACCCGCCATCCACGAAATGACGGCGTGGCTACACGAAAACGTGCCCTCCGAGTATCCGCACACGCTCGTTCACGGGGACTACAAGCTCGACAACGTTATGCTCGGAACGCAGCAGCTACCGGAGATCGTCTCCATTTTCGATTGGGAGCTATCGACCCTCGGCGACCCGTTCACGGATCTCGGGTGGCTGCTAGCGTTTTGGCCCGAGACGGGTGCGGAAACTGAAATCTTCGGTTCACCGGGTGGAAGAGAATTTCAGTTGCAGAACGGATACGATTCGCGAGATGACCTGATCGAGCGCTACGAGGCGATGACGGGTTACACGTTCGAGAACGAACGGTTTTATCGCGCGCTGGCGGTGTACAAAATCGGCGCCCTTAGCGAGATGTTCTACCGACGGTACCTCGAGGGGAACGCCGACAACGAGACGTATCCGATGATGGAGCAACGGACACTGACGCTCGCGGACTGGGCTCAACGAATCATCGACGGCGACGATTTCGAGTAACCCGGGACGTTGGTGCCGTCCCGTCGGTGCGGACGGGGGTGGGCTCAGTAAAACGTATCTCCCGTTTTCGCCTTCTCGACCAGGAGATCACACGGGAGCGTTTCCGCGAGTTTGTTCGTGTCCTCGTGTCGACTCGAGACCTCGGTCAGTTTTTGAAGCATCGTATCGACGCCGACTTCGTCCGCTTTCTCGAGCGGTCCGACCGGCCAGTTTCCGCCGAGTCGGGCACCCGTGTCGATATCTTCGACCGTTGCGACATCGTTCTGGACCATTTTCGCCGCCTCGTTGACGATCGGTGCCCACACGAGGAGCGTGTCGAAACCCTGACCCGCATCGACCGCAACCTGCGGTTCGTCTTGTTCGTCGTACTCGTAGTAACCGGCGTCCGCCTTTCGCCCATAGCGACCTTTGTCGTACAGTTGATGGAGAAGGGGGCAGACTTCGGTGTCGTAGGACATGGGACGATCGTCCTCGAGGTGGTCCTGTTCCCCTTCGACCCGAATCTGGATCCCGCCGGTGAAATCCGCGAGTTCAAATGGACCCATCGGGAACCCCTCCTTGAACTTCATCGCCGAGTCGATCTCCTCGAAGGTGTGTTCACCGCGATAGACCATCCAGGCGGGCCCCTCTCCGTACGGCCGCATGAGTCGATTAACGATGAACGATGGGATATCGATTCTGCACCGAATCGCTGTCTTGTCGAAGGATTCGATGAGGTCCTCGGCGGTGTCTGCGACCTCGTCGGGAGTGTATTCGGTCATGATGACTTCGACCAACTCCATTAGCATTGGTGGATTGAACCAGTGCGTACCGACGACTTGCGACGGTCGATCGGTGACTTCGGCGAGCCGGGTAATGTTGAGTCCGGAGGTGTTGGTTGCAAGAATCGCGTCGGCAGGCGCAATCTCGTCGAGATCCTCGAAGATGTCTTCTTTGACTGATTGTTGTTCGACGGCCGCCTCCATGACGAAATCGGTACCTTCGATCGCCTCCTCGAGCTCGGTGGTAAAGGAGAGCCGGTCCAGCGCGTCTTCTATCTCCGTCTCGGTAGCCTGTTTCTTTTCAACAGATTTCTCGTAGGACCACTCGATCCGTTCTTTAGCCTCGTTCAACTGTGATTCATCGATATCGTTGATGTACGTCTCGTATCCTGATAGAGCGGAGACGGCACCGATGCCACGTCCCATCTGTCCACCTCCGATAACTGTAACAGTCTCGATCTCGTTACTGTCTACGACCATACCGCTGCAGTTGTCAGTCGGTCATAAAAGTATTCCCTTGACGGTTGGTCGTTTCCAGTACGCATGATTTCGTTATGTGGAAGGTGTTCGCCTCTCTGAATGAGCAGAAATCACATTTGTCGGTCATATCGCCACCAACGCAGGACAGCGCTAAATGCACTCTATGCCAGTTTTTATTATGGACCGCTCATCGCTTCTGAACTACGTTCCTCGTCAGAGAAAATAAGATCCCCACCCATAACTTGTGAAATTTGGCGGCAGTGGGGATAATCTATACACTACATACTGTTCTCGCTCGTTCGTGACAGTCGAACATCTGAATTCTTGCGTGTTAGTCCCACACACTATAGGAAACGGGCATCGGTTGTGTTTACATGAGTACTACAGTAAATACAACTTTGAAGTGTTGATTGCATGGGACACTCGTTACTTGGTATGCCAGCAAACGTCTCGAAGTACGAACTGCTATGTTGTTCGCCCGTCAGTACTGGGCCAGTAACGGCGACCCACCAATATCTCTATGGTAATATCTCGTTGCCTACTCACCCACAAAGCACGGTGTAGGCGAGCGAACCGAGTGTCGCCATCTATATCTCGGTTACGATACCAATCATATAGTTCACTTATACTTGTCGATGACGATGCGAACACTTGAAAAATACTACGAAGAACTCACCGTCGCCAATGTATATGTGGATTACCTGGGGGGCACCGTTACCGAATTCGACGCTACACTGTGATCGTCAGTGATTAGTTAGGCTAGTTTGGGGAGCGAGCAGTTCGTGGAGTTAGTTCAGGATGTCGCTCACAGACTTACTCAGCGAGAGCGAACAACGACACCTCCTGGGTATTCGCTGTCTAAATTCCACCGACTGGTTGCTCTCTCTGAGAAGTACATTGACTTCCTCCCGCGCCTGAAGACACGAGTATGCGCTCGCACTATCGATCATTTCACCCGGTCACGGGTCACCGTAACCACTCTTGCTTCACCCGCTCGAGTGACGACCAGACTCTTTTGTTCGTATCCGGGAGCTAAAAGGCGCCAGACGTGGTATTCTACTCGTTCCATTACCGATGGAGCAAGCAAATAATATAGCGATATACGATTTTCAGATCTGCGGATGTTGTTAGAAAAATTATAAATATTCTAAACTACTCTTGGCTCACATTTATTCGAACACAGCTATATGTACGGATCAAATATCTATAGATGCTGTAAACACTGAATTGACATATCGAGGCATCCGTAGTGGTATTTCCTTCATTTACCAACGTCGTAGCTTACGAGTCCTCTTGTGTATATTATAGCACATATGGGATTGAGCGTAATTTGGCAGGTCTCCGACCGGAGCGTTTTCACGGCTTCGAGCCAACCAACTCGTATGGGTGAAGAAAACGTCGTAGTCGAGTGTCGTAAGTGCGAGTTCCTCGAATCGTACGCGAATTTGGGACGAGCGCGTGTCGCGCTTAACGATCACGAGGTGGGAACGGGACACGATGTCGACTGGCAGATCAATCACGTCGCCGATGGCGTCGAACGGGCAGGAGCCGACGCCGGCATCTGTGGGACCACTAACTGCGAGAACCCGGATTCAGCACTTTTCGATTGGTAGAATTCCAATTACGAGCCGTGACAATTATCGGTAGTGTTACAGGCATTTAGGGGCGATTGCTATACTCGTTACTTGCAGCTGTACTCCCTCACTCAGGGATTGAATTTTCTCGTCAATTATTGACAATACATTATTAAAGAAAACCGATATAATATGGATATCCTAATTTTTCGTGAATTTCTGAAAATAATGTGAGACTATTCTAATATATTCTGCATCAATCCGGTATTCTAAACATGCTTGAGACGAAAATAGCAGTTCGAGGATTAATGTCTCCACATAGAATTACTGGAGGGCAGCCATGACAGAAAGACTCGTGAATTTGAATCGCCGCGAATTTGGCACAGTTGCGGGGGTTTCGCTGTCGTCGATCCTTGCGGGGTGTAGCGCATCCGATGACAATTCGGACGACGACGACGGAAACGGCGATGAGAATGAAGATATCGGCGAAGAGTTCGATAACGATTCAAACGCCGAGGGTTCCGACACTGAGACCGACGAAGACGGCGAAGAGGAGATGCACGAAGACGAATCTATCCCGGGACAGATTTTACTGTCGGATGACGCCATTGACCACATCGATGTCGTGCAACACGCCTTCTCATGGCTGGGCGAACCATCGAGTGATCAGTGTCATGTACACATAATGCTCGAGAACACGAGCGACGCAGAATTGATAGTCGATATGGAGGCTCGAATTTTTGATGAGGATGGCACTGACCTTTCCTCGACTAGAGAAATAGGTGTCACGGGGCCTGAACCGGGCGAGGATGACGCGGTCTACTCGTTCGAGCTAGACAATTGTGAGGAAACAGCCGAATACAGACTCGATATCAGCAACCTCGAGGTTACTGACGACTCTACTGAGGAGGAAGATAGCGTAGAGGAGACCGACGATTCCGACGAGCGAGCTCAAGAAGATGAACGAGACGGAGGTGACGAAGAGCCCGATGATGAAAACGAGGAAGCCGAGGACGAGGACGAAGATGTGGAAAGCGAGGATGAAGACGAATCTACCGAGCAGGATGAGGCTGACGACGATGACGACGAGCAAGTTGACGGTGAGGATGATAGTGCAGACGAGGAAGACGAGAACGACGTGGTAGCCGGAACGCACACGCTGCGGGTAACCGTTCAAGACGGTGACGGAGATCCAATTGATCACGCCATCGTCGGAATCACCGAAGGCAACTCCGATGGCTGGAGTGAGACGCAAAACGTTGATAATCAAGGCCAAACCGAGTTCGGGATCGAAGCCGGAGAATATACACTTATCGCGGAGGCTGAGGGGTACCCGACGTTGGAGCGGGAAATCGAGTCCGACACTAACGTAGAATACACGCTGACGCTTCGAACTAACGACTAACACCTTCCAGACCGAATCTCAGTTGCTATCGAGGGTAGGCACCGCTCGTCGAGCAGCAAGTGCAAGTGAATCGTCCCGTCCGGTCACCGAGGCCGGCCGGGAATGTCCTTGTCTTCATATCCCGCCGCTCGGAAGAAGCGCCGTTCGATGATTCTGACGGCGATGTCGATGAGGTCTTCGTCCTCTTCAGAGACATCAGTGAACAACCCGAGCGGAATTTGCGCCGCTGCCATGTCTTCGTGACCGCCAGCGGATCCGACGTCACCGAACACTTCCTCGAGGAGACCGCCGGGATCAACTCGGGAGTCCGTCGACCGGCCGCTAACGTGGATCTCGTTTCCGCTGATGCCGAAGACGACTATCGTCTGGACGCCTTCCAGATCGAGGAGGTAATCGGCCGCCTGAGGGAGCACGTCTCGTTCGGTACTCCGGCCGACGGTGGCGACGAGGTACGCGGACTGGACGGTCCGCGTCTGAATGGCGTTCGAGATCGCGTCGACGGTGATCTCGGAGAGGGGTGGATCGTTCATCTTCTTGAGGAGGTTGAGATCGACAAACGGGTGCAAATACAGTGCCGCCTCGTACTCCTTTTCCGTGACGTTCCGAAGGAAGTCGAGGGTCTCGCGCCGTATGGCGAACAGCAATGCCGTCGCCAGTTCCGCGTCGAGTGGGAGATCAAGCGCACGGTGGTACTCCACGATGATCGTTGTCGTACTGCTGTAATCACCGCGCAAGTCGACGAATTCCGCCGACGGTTCGTGACCGGGGTGGTGATCGATCACAATGTCGACTTCAGTCTCGGGCTCGAGACTGTTGTTTCGTCCGGGGATCGAACAGTCAACGAGAGCGACGCAATCGTAGCCGTCGATGGCATCGGAAGTAACCTTTTGGAGGTTGATGTCGAGTAGGTTCACAAACACTCGGTTTTGCGGGTGGGTGACCTCGCCGCTGTAGACGAATTCGATGTCCCAGACGCTAGCGTACTCGGCGACGCGCTTCAGCGCCAGCGCACTCGCCAGACAGTCCGGGTCCGGGTTATCGTGACAGACGACCGCGAGCGATCCGACGTCCTCCAGCAGGTCGACCAGCCGATCTGCTCGAGATCGCTCGTTCTGGTGGCACAACCTCACTCGTCCTCTCTCAGCAACGCTCACCGGTTCGGTCGGATACGTTGCGATCCGGATTCTCGACGAACATCGCGACGAGGTCTATCTGCCACCGGAGTTGACACCGGGTTTCATCGTGATTTTCGTGCTTTCGTTCGGCGTCTTCTGGGAAATTGGTGAATTCGGGTTCGATGTCGTTGCTGGCCTTACCGGGCTCGAAATGCCCTTGGCCCAGCATGGTCTCGACGACACGATGACGGATATCGTGTTTAATACGATCGGTGCAATTGTGGTCGCACGGTGGGGTTTGCCGTACCTCACTGACGTTACAGACGTTGTGACGGATCGTCTCGATGGATGGCCCGTTTTCGATTAGTGATCGGACGACAACGGCAGATCAACTTTGACCGAGAACCCTTAGAGAGGGCAGCCAGATAACGGGGAATGTAGTCGGTTCGGACCCGGTTCCGCTCACGTTACTCGTTTCGCTTTCGGCGGTCGTCGCGTCCCGTGTACATACTCCGAAGGGGAACGTTCCTCTTTTCGAATCGTGAGTACGGGGCGAACAAAGCTGAGACATCCTTGTGTCGTTGTGCTCGTCAATCAGAGCGTATTTGAAAGAGAGAACGCTCAGAATGCACTCGAGCGACTCTAAACTTCGTGGTAGTGCCCTGTAGACTCATCCACACAAATTCCTAAATTCAGTGAGTCACTGATTCATTGATCGACGTCTTGTTTCGCGAGTTCGCGAATTTGTTCTTTCGTTTCTTCCCGGTGCTCACCGAACGCTATTTCGAAAATCCCGCGGTAAAAGTGCTTGTTTTTCTCTAGTACAATATCTTCGCGTTTCAGTTGCTTTTTCAAGCGAGTGAAGGTAACCTCGATATCCTCACTTTGTTCCGGTTCGACGTATATCGTAGAAGAGTCCCAATCTTGTCGAATATTCAGCGGTTCGTCATCTGTCTCATCTGCGTCACTGGCCGACGATTCAGAAGCAGTTGTGCCAGCAGTACCTCGCCGTCCGGGTTGTTCTTCGGTAGTCACTGCAGTTTGGCTCACTTCTCCGTCTGATTCCGACGACGTCTCCGAAGTTTCCTCCTCAGTGCTAGCATCACTATTATCGCCATCACCCGCTTCGTCCGAAGGATTCTCAAATCGTTCATCCATTCCTCGAGGCATAGTTACACCTCCACCTGCGTTTTGTCGAACGCACGTTCCATCGTCTCTGCAATCTCGAGGAACACCTCGCGTTCAACTTCTTGGTCGTTCGCGTCTTCCCACTCGAAAATATCGTTCCCATTGTCCCAAGCGCGCTGTATTGCCACTCGCATTGGGAGTTTGAAAATCGGCGCCATCGCCGCGAACGACTCGTCAAACGCGTTCAGGAATTTTTGTGATTGGCCGTCATCTCGGTACATATTCGCTAGTAACCCGATGATTGCGATGTCGGCCTGTTGGTTGTCCTCTATCGATTCCAGTTGGTCCCAGAGATCGTCTAGGGCATCTCGTGACGTTGCCTGGGTCTGTGCAGCCAAGAACACATTCTGTGCAGCGATGAACGCTGCATCAGTTAGGACCGAGAGGTCGGGTGGACAGTCGATCAAAATAAAATCATAGTCGTATCCGTCATCAACGAGCTCTTCGAGGGCTGTCTTCAGTGAGAGTCGAGCATTTGCATCGTCCATCCAATCTCGAGCGAGGCCCATATCTTTGTGACTCGGGACCAGGTCGAAGTTCAAATGATCGTATTCGTCAGCCTGAATCAAAATCTCTGAAATTCGTGTATCGTGCGTGCGTGGATTGTCAACGAGTACGTCTAGAAGGTTCCCGTCGTCGGTAACGAGTGTATTCGGCAGATTATTTTTTGGACTCGACGGATCATCATCGTCGCCTGGTCCCAATCCGACTCCCTTCGTCATATCCGCTTGTGGGTCCATATCGATTGCGAGTACATCGTGATCTCGAGTCGCCAGCGCCGCTGCGCTGTTTATCGTTGCCGTTGTCTTTCCTGTCCCGCCCTTCTGGTTACCGAATGCGACCGTGGGTATTTCGGTCGATGGGACGACGCCCCATCCACGTGGTGTCTCTGTCATGATTAGATCTTTGAATCAGTGACTCATAAATCCTTGTCAGACATTCTTTTGTACTTTCCCCCACCCTCAAATGTCGCATTAAGCCCCATAAGTGGTTATTTTCCGTATTTCGGCATAAATCAATGAATCATGAAATCACTGATTCACAGAATCGGCAATTTAGCAGTTCCACAAACCACTGAGTCAATAAATCAGTGATTTGTTGGTTCACCGAGCCAACGATTCAACCACCGGCCGATTACCGAGTCGCTGAACCCCTGACTTGAGTATTCACTGACTATTAGTGGAACGCCGCTTTGAGACAGGATTGATCTGACTATCACCAGTGAAGCAGGATCTCGGTCTATCCACGTCTTTGCTTAGGACAGTATGATAGACGATCAGCGGGTCGTAAGCATCACGAGGTACCAAATATTAAAGATTTTAATGTGTTTTGTGATTTTGGCTAGAACTCATATCGCGGAGAGGATGCCTTCTAAATCAAAGAGCCGAACATCATTCCGAGTTTGTGCAGTTTGTTTGAGATCGTCAGTGTACCCGGATCGACTGAATAGAGTGTACAGTGGGTCTGCATTCGCGGGTTCGTTTGACCATCGGACTTCGTCTGCGGTTCGTTCGAGATCCGAGAGAACACCTTCACTTACTGGTCGTGACGTGAACTTACATTCGCCTGCAACGAGTCCGTCTTCGCTTAGTCCGAGCACGTCTAGTTCGTGTTGCTTGAACCACCACTGACCGACATCGGTGAATCGCTGGTCGGTCAACTGTGATAGCGCCTGCTGACAGAGTCGCTCGAACAGGGGACTAACGTGATCTGCGAGTTCGGGTGCGACGAGTTCGTCAAACGCACTCTCTCCGAGGATTCGAAGCCGGTCTTGGTTGCCGTAGACGAACCAGAATCGGAACAACGGGGCGGCGATTCGGTACCGACCGCGCTTCGATGACGTCGGCGACTCAGTGACGGGAATATGACGCTCAACCAGACACCGGACATCGATTCGATTACGCTGTGGCTGCTCGGAGGCGTCGCACAGCTTACCGACCAGCCGACGAACTGGCGACAAGAGCTTCTGATAGCAATTGCTGGGCCCATCGTTAGCGTCGGACTCGGGGTCGTGTTCTATTCGCTCGTCGTTGTGATGCCTGCCTCTCTCGAGTCGGCTCAGTTCGTACTCGCGTATCTCGCGGTCATCAACGTGGTGCTCGCGGCCTTTAACATGCTACCGGGCTTTCCGATGGACGGTGGCCGGGTCCTTCGCGCAATTCTGGCACGCAACCGCCCATTCGCCGTGGCGACTGCGCAAGCGGCACAGGTGGGAAAAGGGTTCGCCATTTTACTCGGGCTATTCGGACTCTTCGCCTTCAATTTCATCCTGATCGCCATCGCCTTTTTCATCTACATCACGGCGACCGCCGAAGCTCGCCAGACGGCACTTCAAGCGGCCGTCGAGGGAATCGCGATCGAGGACGTAATGACTCCTGTCGATACCCTCGATACCGTCGCGCCCGATATCACGGTGGACGAACTCCTCGACAGGATGGTGAACCAGCGTCACACGGGATACCCCGTCGTTGAGGACGGTTCCGTCGTCGGCGTCGTCACGCTCGAGGACGTTCGTACTGTCGCTCCGTCGAAGCGAGATTCGATAACGGTCGGCGAAGTGATGACGAGCCACCTCGAGACCCTCTCTCTGGACGATGACGTGATCGAAGCGCTCACGTCGCTTCAGCGAAACGACATTGGTCGGTTGGTCGTCCTCGACGAGCACGACCAGTTCGCGGGACTCGTAACGCGTACGGACGTCGTTACCGCTCTCAACATCGGATTCGCCCGCTCGGCGCAAGAGTACACTGGGGTTCCAGAGCCCAACGGGCAGTCCGGCGAGTCAGCACAACCGGTTAATCGAACTCGATGGTAATCTACAATGAGAAGCATCCAAACGATTGTGGGTTGCTCAGGTGTATCGATCACTACTGATTTATCCGGTTGGACGTGGTCGATCTTCTCGTCTCACGTCGTCCCGGACGATGTGGCCGTTAAAGAAAACCATGTCAGTCACCATCCTCGTTCCCATCGATCGATCGTCACAATCGATTGAAGGGCTCGTGTATCCGCTCGTATCGTTTCCAGATGCAACCGTCACTGCGTTACACGTCCTCGATGTAGAGCACGACGCCTACGGAGAGGTTGGCTCCAGTGAACCATCCGACGAACAACGCCAACGAACTGGTGAACAAATCCTCGAACGCGCAACCGAAATTGCGTCGGAGTACGATCGCACGGTCGAGTCGGTGCTCGAGACGGGCATCCCACATCGCAAGATCGTCGAGTACACAGTCGAACACGACATCGATCACGTCGTGATGGGGAGCCACGGTGAGTCACCGATCGTTCGGCCTTTCCTTGGACACGTTAGCGAAGCGGTCGTCCGGCGAGTGCCCGTTTCGACGACGATCATTCCAGAATCTCAGTCGGAACTCGAGCAGCGAGAGCTATCCGGCCGCATTCTGGTTCCCGTTGACGGCTCGGAACAGTCAGTCGCTGCGCTCGAATACGCTGCCAGCCGATTTCCCGAGGGGCGCATCACGATTTTCCACACCGTAGCGCTCCCCTTCGAGTACGAGGTGGACGCTATCGAAGGAACGTACGTAGAGAATTTCGTCGATAATCTAACCGAACGAGGAGAAGCGATCCTCGCGTCGGCAGAGAAAGCGATCGAAGGTGACGACGTCGTCGTCGAGACAGCGGAACTGGAGTACGGAGAGCCGTCCCGATCCATCGGCGAATACGCAGTGGAGAACGATTACGACCAGATCATTATGGGTAGTCACGGCCGATCTTTGCCGACGCGAATTATCACTGGAAGTGTCGCGGAAACCGTCTCACGTCGATCGTCAATTCCTGTGACGCTAGTAAGCGGCCATCCGGATGAATCGTAACAGCGGATCAGATCTGGCGATTGCAGCTAGACGTGACCAGTGGCCGGATCAGAACGGTGTCAACCCAGCGTGACGTCGAGAAACAGCATGACGATCACTCCGGCCATCGTTCCGAGCGTCGCCATCCGTTCGTGCCCTCGAGCGTACGTTTTGGGAACGACCTCTGAAAATCGCTGCGGTAGAACGCTAGCTAGCATTTCGAATCGTGGGAACGGGAACCCATTCTACCGGTGTGAGATTTATCTCCGCGATCGTCGTCGAAAAAGTAAGGGCAAGAATGAATTTTGACGAGTCCGCGGGCCGAATTCAGCATCGACTCGAACTCTCGGGAACCGCTGAAACGGTGCGCGCGATACGAGCGACGGACTAGCGATAGAAACCCGCCACGAGCCTCGTCCGATTCCGCCATTTTCCGAGCGAAAACGAGTCATCGAGGAAACGTTCGCCGACCATCAGGAGAGGAGCGACGAAGTGCGAAGAGATGTCGTTCGCTAACGATACCTGGCCGCCGTCGGTGGGGCCTGTTATTACGAGCGGTGCCCGTCCGTCTCCTTGCGTACTTTCGGCGCGACAGTCAAGCTGATCGAGCGCGTCTAGTAGTGGACCGTGCGGTCGTGTACGGAGGGATCTGTCGCTGGTAAGAACCGTGGTCCCATCAGCGATCCCGGCCGGTCCGCTCATTAGGCGTATCGCCGTCCCGCTGTTCTAACAATCGATTACGTTTACGGGAACGGCGGGTCTCCTCTCAAAGCCGACGACGCCGAGATCGTTCTCGTATTTTGTCACGTTCCGGTCGAACGCGTCGACGGCGTTCATACACTGGAACCGCGACTGTCAGAATTCCCCCCGTATTCGGTGGCTCAGTGAGCCCGTTATCGCAATCCAGTTAGAATAAGCGAAATTCGATCCCACCATAGTAGTTGACGAAGGTCAAGCTGAGAAGATACAACACCCCTCCCAAGACCATGAGCGAAATAGTATGGGTAAACGAATACCTAGACGGAACCCCCTCGAAACTCTGGAGTGCGATTCCAGCGAGGCCAACAGCCAGGATCCACAGGAACAGTACCGCGACGGCGAAGCCGAAACGATCGGTAGCACTCATGCGAATTACAACGGGATCGAGACCTTACGTATTATCGGTGATCATCACACACATTGGACCGGTTACGAGAAGCTAGTTTAGGATACCCCCGTAGCGAACGCTCGTATGAGAGCAGGCGAGACTGCGACCGCGGAGGTCGAAATCAATCGCACGAGCGTCCTTCGTGCGATCCGCATGGGCCACTCGGACGTATAAAACGGCGATGTACTCCTCGACGACATCGTCGAGTTGTTCGTCACCTCCAGACAGCTCGAGCCGATTTGCACCCGTCAAATGGTCGAGAAAGCCCGATTGATCGGAACGCTGAGCGACGGCGAGTACGACGAGTGTCTTCGCTGGGTGAGCAGCAGCGACTTAGTGGAGGAGGCGGATCAATCTGGCAACTACGGACTTGGGAATGCGGTTTCGTCGACCAGGTCGCCCATTCTAAAGAGCGAGTCATCGACCGAGCGGCCGTTCGGTTGCTCCGGGCGCCCGTACAGTTAGCACCGGTGCCGGTGCGGTACGGAGAACGCGCTCCGTGATGCTGCAATCAATTCTCTTTCGCGGTCGATTTCGCTGCGTCCGTGAGAGCCCATGACGATGATATCGATGTCGTGGCTCGCCGTGTACTCGAGAATTCTGTCTCGTGGACTTCCTCGTCGCACCTCACGTTCGATGGACGTTCCAGCGGCCTTGCCAACTCAGAAGCGTCTGCGAGTATCTCGTCACCCGCCCGTTCGGACGCGTCGAGTTCGTCGCCGCCGACGACATCGGTGGTTTCGTCCACCTCGGAGACGTACAAGAGATGAACGGTTGTCGTTGTCGACGCGATCTTAATGGAAAGTTCGAGGGCGGCAGTAGCAGGACCACTTCCGTCAGTTGGAACGAGGGCCCGATCGAACATACGCTTCCATTCGATTGGCACTTATTTCAACTATCCTGCCGATCTCACAGTCGCACAGATATAGTAGCCACTGAAAGTCAATGCGTACTAGATCGCACGACAGCTGTGCGATCAGTGTAAAATCGTTTCAGTTGTTGCTATTGTTGAACGCACCGTAGTGGTTGCGCTCGTTGGTAAATATCGAGGTACCGTGTGTCTTCTCGGGTACACTACTCGTGCACCAATTCCCTCATTCCCACGCCGCCAGCTGCTCACCGAGTTCGTCGTACAGTTGCCGCGCCTGTGCTTCCGTGAGGTCGACGATCGCACTTCGTCTGTATTCGGATGACTTCGATTCTGGATGTGGTCGAAAGTATCCGTCGACTTCTATTCTTCGCTCGCCGTCGCGCTCACGAACCCGCAAATCGATCTCATCGTACTGCATGAGACGAGGTATGCGTTCGAGCAAGATAATATTTTGAGTGACGGAGGAATCGTGTTCGCGCTACTGTTCGCCGACTGGAACGGCAGTCACGTGGCGTCCGTCGTCGATCGCGTACTCGAGTTCGATGTGACCGTCAGTCGCGTGGTCGAAGAGGCGTCCGAGTTCGTCGAAAACGATATCCTGCTGAACGGCCAGGCTACTATCGGTCCTGACGAAAAGCAGTATATCAATACGACAACAAACCACGGAAGCGCAATCCTGATCACCAACTGTAGAAGGGGTGGCAATATCTTCTGAGAATGTGGATCGTCAGATCCAGTTAATAGCTGTCTCGGTAACTGCTTGCGCTGTACTGATCGTTAGATGGCTCGGTCAACGATCACTGGAAGACGAGTTTCACTGCTGTCACGAATTGCCTATTAATAGCATTCGAGGAGTAGCTGGGTTTGACGCGCCACTCCACACGAGTCAGTAGCAGTCGAAAAGAGAGGTATCGTTGGCGTACCCAATACCCAAAGCGTTTCATGAATAGATGAGTGCAGAATCGGCGCGTTCGAAGCGGTTCTTCCTGCTGATCGGCATTCTCGTCGGACTGCTATCCCTACTGATCGTCTTGCCGTTTCTCACCTGGATTTTGGTCGGCGTGATCCTCGCATACGCGCTCTCCCCCATCAACAATCGACTTTCAAAGCGGTTCGGTGCGGCACTGTCCGCCGGCCTCTCGATTCTCATCGGACTCTTTTTGATCGTCTTTCCGATCGTCCTCATCCTCGGTGTTGCGGCGAATCAGGCCCGGCAACTCTTCGCAGCGTTCGAGCCCGAAGATGTCTCCCAACTCGACGACGTGATCGTGGAACGGTTCGGTGTTCAGGTCGATCTCGCGACCCTCGAGGATGCGTTCAGTGGCGTCGTCAGAACGGGTGCGCGAGGCCTTGCTGGAAACCTCTTCAGTATCATCGGCGGATTGCCCGAGCTCTTTATTGGATTTACCGTACTGTTTTTCGTCCTGTTCTACTTGCTCAAAGACGGCGATCAGGCTCTTGCGTGGGCTCGAACCGTCCTCCCACTCGAGCCAGAGGTGCGTGAGGAGCTGTTCGATGAAACCAATTTGTTGATCCACAATTCGTTGGTAGGTACTGCCGCTGTTGCCGCGGTGCAAGCAGTCCTGCTTGGCGGTGTGTTCCTCGCTCTCGGCCTCGGCAACGTCATCTTCTGGATCGTGACGACGTTCGTCGCAGCGATGATTCCCCTCGTCGGTGCCTCGATCGTCTGGGCTCCTGCATCGATCTACCTGTTCGTCGTCGGCCGCCCCATTCCCGCGATCATACTGCTGGCCTTCGGCGCACTCATTATCAGTACTGTAGATAACATTCTCCGTCCGATTGTCATGCGCCGGGGAACCCAGCTCAATCCAGCTATCACGATCATCGGTATTTTTGGCGGAATCGCACTCTTCGGTTTCGTCGGCCTCTTTATCGGTCCGATTGTCCTCGGGATGATGAAACTGATCATCGATATCTGGGTTCGGGAGTATCCCGAGCCAGCACCGACCCAGCAGCAGTAAGCGTGGTACGGTAACAACTGCAACCAATGCATACCTGATCGCACGACTGCTGTGCAATCGGTGTATAAATAGTTGCAGTTGTCACTATAGTTTGTCAGCAACGGTTTCAACAAGGGTGAATGACGGCAGTATAGCTGACTAGGCTAATGTCGTCGCTCGCTCCGTCCGCGTCCTCGAGACGACAAATATGCACAGTACGCACAGAGTTTAGCGGAGGGCCGAATGCGAACGGATCTCACGGTGCGTAGGTGCCTGTCAACTGCGTTCGAGCGACGACGCGTTCGTCCATCGCCTCACCGAGATCGTCGACGGTCGCCCCCTCCTCGAGATCGAGTACGGCGTCGAGGGCGTACAATTTGAACCGGTAGGTGTGTGGTTCATCCGGCGGACTCGGTCCGCCGTACCCGATCTCGTCGAAATCGTTCTTTCCTTCGACGGCTTCGTCTGAGTCCCAATCTTCCGGTATCGTCGACGTCTCCGGTGGAACGTTCCACACCAGCCAGTGAACCCAGATCTGACCCGCCGGCTCGACTGCGTCGGGATCGTCCATCACGAACACGAGGGATTCGGCGTCGTCCGAGACGTTGTCGATCTCGAGCGAGGGATTGACGTTCTCCGCGTCGTACCCGTACTCGTCAGGAATTTCTTCGCCGTCGTCGAACGCCGGGCTCGTAAGTCGCACGTCTCCTTCTTGGATCGCTTCCGACAGTGCGGGGTTGTCCTCTTCAGTTTCGTCACCGCCGCCGTCGTCGAACTCGTCGATGCACCCAGCGATTGCGATCACGAGCGCGGCCGAGAGCTTCCGTCGTGTAACCGTCGAACTCCCCTTTTCCATATTCTCACCGCGTGATCCGATCGAAGCCGTTTCCAGTCGTTCGTCCGCTATTCGCGCCTCGACTCACTACCCCTCTACGCTCCTTCTTGGAGGAGCCTGCCTTCTTGTTCGTATATCGCAACCAGTTCCTCGATGAACTCCTCGAGCGTCTCGTCGTCCTCGAGGTGGCCTTCCATTCGTTCTGCGAGGTCGTCCTCGAGCTCGATCGTTCGGGTCATCACCGGAATCGACGTTCGCCAGCCGAATAAATCACGACCCCAAACCGTGGACCCACCAGCGCTCGTGTAAGGGAGACAGTATGCCTGAAAGCCGGGGACACGACCGAAGACGGTGGCGTCGAGTGCGGTTCCTCTCGATACGTCGCCGTGCTATTGTCGCACGGCGGTCACTCCTCCAGCATCCAGCCGAAGCGTTTCTCCCAGAACTCCGGACTTGGCGGCTTCTTGCTCCGTCCGTAGGTCTTCTTGTCTCGGATTTGTCTCTCGAGGACGTCTCTCGCCTCGTTGAGCGCGTGGCTCGCACCGTAGCCCTCTCCCGACGCGATGTATAGACCCCGGTCGGTGTGGAGCCGGATGCGGGCGAGCAGGAGCGACGTCCCGCGCAATTTCTCGTCGTGTTCGTGGAGGTGAACCTTCGCATCCAGGACGGACATCCCGTGATCCCTGTCGTCGAACTTATCGATCATCGCGACGATCTCGTCGTAACTCACGTCTTCGATCAGATCGACACCGTAGACCTGGACGCCGCGGTTGCCCCCGGCTTCCCACGTAAGCGAGTCCAAGACGTCGGTTTTCGTGACGATACCGTGGGGAGAGCCATCCGTCGTGACGACCAGCGATGAGCCGTCGACTTCGAACATCTCCTCGACTGCCGCCTCGAGCGTCTCGTTCGGGTGAATCTTGCGCACCGGCGAGACCATCACGTCTCGGACCGGCAGATCCAGCATCCGCGTCCGCTCTCCCTCGCGGGCGCCGAAGCCACCGGCACGCGTCCGGCCGGTGCTGTCCGAAATCTCGCCCCCATACGGGTCCATCCCGCCCGCGTCGCCGCCCTGGCTCCGTACCTCGGCACGAGTCGTGAAGTCCGTCAGATCGTAGAGACTCAAGATCCCGACCGCTACGTTGTCTTCGACGACCGGAATGTGTGTGATGTGCTCGTCCCGGAAGACGTGGAGCGCATCCCCGAGGCTCGCGGATGGCTCGATCGAGACCAGATCCGAGGAGTACGCTTCGGAAACGGTCGCCGCCTCGAGGAACGGCTTGACCTTTCGGAGGACCGCGTCGGCGGTGACGACCCCGATCAACTCACGTCCCTCGAAAACCGGGAGGAACTGCGAGTCGCTGTCGATCATGAGTTGTGCGACTTTACGGATGTCCTCGTCGGGGGAGAGACGGGGAACGTGCCAGCGCAGCGACCCTAGCTTTTGATTCGGTTTGTGATGCGACGTCGCGAGTTGTCTCCTGGTGATGACTCCTTCGAACTCATCACCGTGTACTACGACGCCCCGAACGTCGGAATCCGCGAAGGTGCCGACGAGTTTCGAAACGGGCGTTTCCGGGGTGAATTCGGCGTACTCGGTGGAAACGATATCTGCAATGTCCATGATTGTGATTGTATTGGCGGTCGATTGATCGGAGTGCGGTACGACCGGTTGTCGCCGTAACTACGTGTCCTTCGTCACTCACGGGCAAGTAACCGACGGTCGTTCTCCGGTCGTCGGTAATGTTCCGTCCCATCGATGTCTTCACCCACCTGAGTCGCCCAATTCGACGATGGCGTGCTGTTCGAAGTAGAGTTCGAGTATTCGCATCGACGTCATGACGACGTCGCAGTGATTCTCGACGATCGGTTCGGGCGCGAATCCAACGGCGGTTCCGGCGAGTCGGAGCATCGGAAGATCCGTCGCGTCGTTGCCGACCGCGATGGTCTGTCCCACGTCGATCCCCTCCGCGGCGGCGAGTTCGGCGAGTGCCACACCCTTGTGATCGTCTCGGACGGAACTCCTTCACGAACGACCGTAATCACGTCCACGCCGTGTTGGCGTGCACGCTCGCCGATATCGTCGACGGCCTGTTTTGCTTCGTCCTCGAGCGGTTCGATCGTCGCTTCGAAGTCGGACCTGTTCCCGGCGTAACCGACTTCCAACAGTTCGGCGGTGTCGATTACGTACAGGGCGTGTACGGTCGCATCGTACTGCCGTGCGATATCCAGTCCATTGACGATCGCTCGCTCGGTTCCCGTACTGCCGTCGGTCGGAATGAGGATAGTTTCGTACATCGTATCGTTGCTCGCGCATCGAGTTCAACGGGTTCGAACGGTATAGCCGATTGTGCTCGATCGGGCAGATCACTTCGCGGGTATTCGAGATTTACAGCGTTCGACGCTGTGGATGAGAGGAGATGGGGGATCGATTTAATTCACTCCGGGGAGAACCAGCAGTCATGAAGTTCCTCGTAGCCGTTGATGGCTCCACTGAAGCTGGAAACGCCCTCCAGTACGCCACCGATATCGCGGTTGCGGCAGAAGGAGAGATAACGGTGGTCCACGCCGTACATCCCGCCGTCTACGACGAAGGGGGAAGCGAACCGATTACGACGTTCTCGGACGCGGAACAACGACTGATACTCGAGAACATCGAGGGCGCCGAAGAGCGGGGCTCAGACGTTCTCGATGACGCGCTCGATCGCGCGGAGGACGCCGGTGTCGATGTCGAGGCTGAACTCCTGTACGGCGATCCAGTCGGGGAAATCGTTGACTACGCGGAGGTCGAGGGATTCGACGGGATCTACGTCGGCCACCGCGGGCGGACCGGACGCGCGGAACTGATGCTCGGCAGCGTCGCGAAAGCGATCGTCGAACGCGCGACCGTTCCGGTTACCGTCGTACGTTGATGCGAGACTCCGTCGCACCATCAGGAGGACGTGAAACATATCCGTACCGGTCTACTCAGCTCCCGAGCGAGAGGACGAGTCCCTCGCCATCTCGTTCGAACGTCGTTCCAAACGCGTCGGAAAGGGACCGCATCCGATCTCGACTCCACGCTGCTGCGTCAGGGCTCGCCTCGTGCACTGCGTCGTCGCAAATCTCGGTTGGCTGTAGACGAATTTCGGAGACTCGTCCGTCACCGGTGACGGATAGCTCGAAGAGGAAGCTTCGATCGTTACGGAGGTGATTATCAATAGCGTAATCGTCGACGAAGTCACCCGTGTCGTACAGGATCGGCTTCCCGTCGTGTACCTCGATGCCGTGGAAGACGTGCGCGCTGTGACCGTGAATGACGTCGACGCCCTCGTCGAGAAGCCACCGCCCGAATTGCTCGAACGAATCGGGTGGGCTTTCGGCCATGTTGGGACCCCAGTGGAGCGACGTGATAACGAGATCGGGACTTTCGGCTCGAGTCAGTTCGAGAACCTCCTGTACGGTGTTCCGCGTCGTATCGTTGGTCGCGTCCATTTCTATATATGCCGTCCCTGGCGAAGTTTCGTCGGCGGCGTACTCGATGACGTTATCGGTGAACGAGACGAAGGCGATCGTAAGATCTCCGATGGTGACAACTGCTGGATCCAGTGCCTCGTCGAGCGTCCGTCCGCAACCAGCGTGGGCGATGTCCGCCGCGTCGAGTTCGTCGAGCGTATCGAGCAGCGCCTCGACTTCGAAGTCGAGTACGTGGTTGTTCGCAAGCGCACAACCGTCGACTCCGGCGCGCTCGAGTGCGAGTATCGCCCAGTCTGGATCCGCCCGGAAGTGAAACGGTCTGTACGTCCGCTGCCACGGGTTCCCTCGTCTCGACAGACAGCACTCGAGATTAATGAACAACCCGTCGCAGGAGCGAAGACGGTCCAGCAGCGTTCCCCACACCGCCGCGGGGGGTCGACCCTGCTGTCGTTCGTTGACGAGACGGCCGAGCATTACGTCGCCGGTCAATCCAATCTGGAGAGCCATGATAGTCCCGCTCGTTCCGAAGGAACAAATCTTCTCACCTCAGTTCCACGCTTCCTACGCCAACGAAAAGCGTTGTCGGTACGGTCATCTGGAATAATGAACCCGGAGGAGGCTACACCCTGAGTACGGTGTTCAACGGATCGACGACCATGTCACGCCAGTTGGAGGTTGCGTACGAGGTCAAACCGTCGTGTTCGACGCTCAGATTAGCGCGATGCCCAAGAGTCTAGACAGAGCGTGATTCCGGGTGGTGATTACTCGACTTCGATTTTGTTTCCGCCGACTTCCGTCGGCTCCACTTTCGGCAGCGTGAGCGTGAGTACGCCGTTATTGTACGTTGCCGAGATACCGTCTTCGTCGATAGATTCCGGTAACCGAACGGATCGACTGATCGCCCTGTGTGCTCGTTCGCTCTTGAGATACAGCTCCTCCCGTTCTTCCATCTCCTCCTCGTGCTCCGCCGTGATACTAAGCGTGGAGTCCGAGAGACGCACGTCGATTTCGTCGCGCTCGAATCCCGGGACATCCGCGGTGAGGACGAACTCGTCGCCACGGTCGACCAGATCGATTCCCATCGACGCCGCTTCCATCTCCGGGAAACCGAACCGGTCGAAATTCCACGTTCTCGTAACGTCCTCGAACTGCCGCTGGAGACGTTCGAATTGCTTCTCGAGTCCTTCGAATGGTGTGTTTCCGTCGGTCATACTGCTCTACACGGGTGTTCAGTCCACCCGAAGATAGTGCCATCCGGAATTGGTTAAAGGTTCACCATACACTCAGCCGTTCCGACGACTGGGTCAGCGAGTTACGGTTGTAACCAGTGTGTTCTGGTATCGTCTATGTGATGATTATCTCGGACGGCGCACTGTGTGAAAACGTGATTGGGCGATCTGTTCGTCATAACGACAGGTATAGCGGTATTCCCCGGGATGAGTCGACTGTTACATGGTCAACGTCGGGATACCACTATCCCGTAGCGTGGATGCCACAGCATGTTACACCTGTAATTACATGCATACGGGCGTAAAGAAAATAGAGGGAGAATGTCGAAACAGCATACCAAAGAAGAGGATTGGTACACTGAAACGATTGGATTGAGAAGACGGGTAAACTGGTGTATTCGCTGCTAGTCGGCCCTTCGATTCACTCAGATTAGATCGGCAAGATTCGGTAGCGACGTTTTGGACGTAATATCACCTTACGAGACCGAGTGGCCGGGGTAAATGCGGGTTCCAGTTCGTATTCACGCGTCCGAACCGTTGTTGAAAGAGGTGTTCGAAGAAGGTGACCTGACACTCGAGCAAGCGAGCAACGTTGCCACGGTGTCCGGCATCCAGACGTTCTCGGTACTCTTCCCGGAGGGGGCTAAGATAGGGATTTTCGATCGGCGGCGTCGCCGCAGTGGACCTCGACAACGGCGTGATCAGCCTCGGTGAAATTGGCTTCGACCTCGACTGTGGCGTGCGAGTGTTGCGAACGGACCTCTCATACGAAGACGTCGAGGGACGCGAGGAGGAACTCGGCGATTTCCTCTACCGACTGATTTCGGTTGCCTTCGGTATGGGTGGGTACCTCGACGTCGATCATACGACCGGGGAGGAGACTATTCGGGGAAATCTCTAATGATCTCTTCGGAGAGGGCTTTGAGTGTTTGACCGGTGATGTACCCTTCACTTTCGACCTTTAGGATTGCCTTTGCGTAACTTTCATCATCGGGAAATTCAGAGATTACGACGTTGTCGTACGGTCCCATCGTGTAATATACGTCTTTGACTTCTCCCCCCTGTGATTCGACTATTTTAGTCGCAGCTTCGTCTCGATCGAGACTCTCCTCGACGCTCTCAATCCCCCTCTGCGTCCAGTTTAACAGTGTGATGTACGTTGGCATTGTATCGGCTCTTCCACCGCCAGGCGGCATAAACCCCCCATCTGCTGGGTGTAGTCGGGTGTCTTCTTCTGTCAGTTGTGCGCTGGCGGTACTGGCGTTCAGTACGAACAACGCGTTGAACCCGCTCGCGGGGCGAGGCTCGCCGGCGTTCTCGCACTGGTTCGGAGATCGATTCCGCCGGCGTGTATTGCCTCCGCCCCGAGATAAACGACTGAATTCTTTTCTCGGAGAGAGACGTTCAATCGTAATTCGAATAGCGTTTCAAGGCACCGGGAATCGACGTCCAGACTGGGTACGAATCATGGACGTGACGAACTCCGCGGAAAAGCACGAGTGGGACCATCAAGTCCAGGTGACGGCGGCACTTCTCTCGGAGAGTGTCGAGAGCGAGTTCGACGGGAATACCGTTCAATCGGCGGAAGTGACGTTTCGACCGGGTGAGCGGACTAAGTTCCACACTCACGCCGGCGTGCAGGTTCTGTACGTTACCGAGGGAGAAGGAATCGTCGCGACACGCGACAAAGAACGGGAGGTATCACAAGGCGATCTGATAGTCTTCCCTTCAGGTGAAGAACACTGGCACGGGAACACAGAGGACGCGACGTCTTCGTTCAGTCACGTCTACTTCCTCGCTGAATCAGGAGATGGTGAGCTGACAGTTTTGGAGTCGCCGTAAGCCCGGGGAACGAGACTCAGTTGGAACGATGGTTGGTTGGCCGTGGCTTGCTATACTTTATCTCTTGTACCGACTCAGGAATTATCGACCCAATTCAGAAAAGAGGCGCTGAATATATACAGGGGCGCTCAGCACGTTCTGTAGCCGGCTGGGCTATGCACGTTCTTCGAATCGGATCGGTTTGCGATGACTCCTGGCTTAATATCCCGTCAATGGTAACCGTTCGGACCGCCGATATCGGGGTACTTTGTTTCTCGACAGCGGTTAGAACAATATGACCGGCGATCCTTCGAGGCTACTAGACTCAGTGGTTGGTACTGTGCAATGGACCTCGATACGAACAGTATGAGTCAGGAACTACCGAAAGAGTGGTTCGTTACTGACACTCAAGCGAATGCCGTGATCACGTGGGTGCTTACCGGAATCCTCGCCGCTGCAGTAATTGCGCACCTCTCCGTAGGCTACTTCGTAGGGGCAGCGTTCGCGACTGTCGCGACGGTAACCGCAGTAGTTCCACCGCTGGTTGTCCGTTCGTGGTCGCACACGCTCCCGTGGCCACTCCTCGCCATCGCGTCGCTGCCGCTCGTACTCGGGCCACTGCACCCGGCGTTCCTCGGCCAGTTTTTCATCGGTGTCGGCGTCGCGGCGCTTGGCATGCTCGTCGTCAGCACGCTCCAGCTCACGACGACGCTTCGGATGACGCCCACCTTCGCCGCGTTCTTCGTCTGTATCACCACGCTCGCCGTCGCCGGCTTCTGGGCGGTCGGCTCGGCGTTCAGTGCGGGCTATCTCGGTGGCACGTTCGTCGAGACGAACGACGAACTCATGCTGATCTTCAGCGTCGCACTCGTCGCGGGGCTCGTTTCGGGCCTGACCTTCTGGCTGTATTTTCGGTGGCGACTCCGACACGAACAGTCACCACTACGAGAGGTGGAATCAACGTGACGATCCGCGAGCGATTGCGACTCACCGGCAAACGAGCTACCCTACTCGTTCGCGTGCTTCAACTCCTCATGGTCGCAATCCTCGTGACCGGATTTTGGGTCGGGAGTTTGAGCATGGTGGTCAACGCGACGATTGGTCTGCTCGTCTCGCAACTCCCCGCCTTTTTTAGTCGTCGCTACGGGTTCACGATGAACGTCGGACTCGTCCTCTGGATCACCGTCCCGATGATCCTCCACGCGCTCGGGACCGTACCGCTACCCGGGCTCGACTTTCTGACGCCATATCAGGCGGTGTGGTGGTGGGACCACCTGACCCACGCGCTCTCTTCCTCGCTCGTGGCAGGAGTCGGGTACGCGACCGCACGGGCGCTGGACGTACACACCGACGCTGTCAATTTTCCGCCGACGTTTCTGTTCGTGTACCTCCTCATCTTCATGATGGCGTTCGGTGTCGTCTGGGAACTCTACGAGTTCTACGTCACCGTCGCAGCGCAACTCCTCGGTGTTCCTGGAATTCTCATGCAGTACGGTCTCGAAGACACCGTCCTCGATCTTGCGTACGATTTGGTCGGTGCACTCCTCGTCTCCGGTCTCGGAACCGCCTACCTCACGGACGTTTCGAACCAACTAGCCGACCTGTTGGGCACTCGAGCACCCTGACGACCCAAATCGTATTTTTCTGTGTGCGTGGGAAAACGAAATGGTGTGCGGATTCCGATCGTCATCCCTGCAGGATGCGATTGTACAATGAAGCGACGATGTATCCGCTGGTAAATCCGTCCAGAAACGCCCAGCCAGCACCGATGACGAGTCCGGACCTGGTCTCGTTGAAGCCACGATACATGTCTGCGAGTAGCTCTTCCCATCGTTTTCCCCACCCCACTCGAGCAGTGAGGCCGATAGCCGCCACCGCGCCCGCCCAGAATATTCCACACGCCAACCCAAACGCGTTTGGGTCCAGTCGAGATGATTCCGAAATCGCGGTCTGACGGGGTTTTTGCATCGTCTCGTCACCTGATTCTTTTACGTTGGTTTTGGTCCAGTTGTTCATATGAATACTTCTCTCGAGCCGTGACAGCGGGACTAGTTGCAATCGACTCAAACGGACACACGACATCTCTGTTTATAACGCTGTGCCTGTGATACCAGATGAATCATTTTCGCTATGACGGTGCAGATGAGTGAACGATACGTTTCGTGACTTCTCTCCGACGAGAACGGAGTTCCTGTTGGAAGGTGGATTATTCTGTCCCTTCGGTTTCCACGTCGCGATCGGCACGCTGCTCGACGAACGAGGTGACCGCGTCGTTGAACTCGTCGGGTTCTTCCCAGAATGGACAGTGACCACTTTCCGGGAACAACATGAGTTCCGAGTCGGGAATCTGACCGTGCATCCACTCGCCCAGGTCGCTAGGATAGACCTTGCTCTGTTCGCTGTAGAGCAGGAGCGTTGGGATGGGTATCTCGGGAATCACACCGCGGAGGTCACTCTCGGCTACGTCTCGCGTAATTGCCGTTGCTACCGACGTTGGCGTCTTCATCGTCTCCGCGTACATTTCGTCGATCCGTTCCGTTGACGGCGGGTCAGCAAACATATCGCTGATGAACTGTTTGGCGAAGGCGGGACGGTCGGAGTGGATGGTCTCGACGAGTTCTTCAAATGCTTCGGGGGTGAGTCCGCCCATTGTCGGATGGTCCCAGCCTGCATCTGGGAAGAGCATGGGACCCGTCTCAACGAGTCCAGCGGCACGGAGCCGGTCGCTACCCAACTGGTCGAGGTACGTCAGCACCACGGCACCACCCATCGACCAGCCGATCGCCGTAACGTCCTCTAGGTTCAACGATCGCACGACATGGCGGATATCGTGTGCGTATTGCGCTAACGTATGGTTCTCGCTGGTTTTTCCGGAGAGTCCATGACCGCGGAGATCGACGGTGACCACGTGGTGGTCGTCTGCAAGGGTCTCCGTGTTCTTCTGCCACCAATATTCCGCGTTCATTATCCAACCGTGAATGAGGAGCAGTGTCTCCCCGTTCTTCGTAGTATAGTGGCACTCCGTCCGGCGCTTCTACGTATGCCATGTAAATGGTCACGACATGACACTACTAATACACTCCCTCTGCGCAGGATATCTGTTGGAATAGTGTCATCAATTACGGTTACGATCTGAAAATCATTGCTCGTGGACGTCGCTCGCGAGCAGCGTGTAAATCATTTCAGTTGGGACACCTCTATCGTGTGCATTCTGTCGCACCCATCGTCGAACCGCGGGCACCTCGAGTACGGATACACTATCGACGCGGCAACTCGCCATTCCCGTCTCTTTACGCGTCGCAGATCGATCGAAACAGGCCCTCGTACACGTCGAGCGCGTCGCTGACGCCCGCGAGACTCACCACTGGATTGACGTCGATGATATAGTAAGCCTTGTGAACGAGAATGTCGAGTTCGAACAACTCCAGATCGAATAGTGTAGCGATTTCCGCCACCAGTTCGTCGAAGTAGCGTGAAACGGGGACTTCCTGCGGTTCCTCTTCGCCCGGAACGATTTCGGTCGCTCGCACGTGTTCGCCGACGGAAAAAAGCTTGAAGGATCGGTTCGGAACGATGTATCGCTGGACGATTCGCGCTCCATCGAAGTCGAGGTCACCGGAATAGACCACTCGAAATTCGTGTCCGCTGTCGTGGAGTTCGTGTCGCGGTTTGACGATAACGGGTGGTGTGAGCGTCACCTCGTCGTCGGTTCCGTATTCGAACTCCGCGAACGGCAGTCCGTGGTCGAGCATCGCTTGCGCAGATTTCACGCGGTCCGCGGTAATTCTGGCTCCATGATACGAATTGATCGTCGGAATTCCGGCGTCGGCTGCCCGTTCGAAATCTGCATACGCCGACCACGACCAGCGAGCCATGTGATACAGATCCAGGCCCATCTCGGAAAGATCAGGATGTGTCTGCTCCGGACTCAGGAGCACGAGGTCGGCCCACGAGCAAACTCTGTCGAATAGTTTTCGCTTGAGTGGTTCGCCTCCCTCCGCGAAGTACGTGATCCCGATCGTCGGAGAGTCATTACTGCTCATGACGTACGAGTAGTACCGTCATGATCGGGTAATAAGGTACTGGTGGTCACTTTTCTATGCACTGGCAAATCGCCACACTGTATCGGGGTGGTGGATCTCGTAGTCCTCCTAATTCTGACAACCCTCAGGGTCAGAATCCAACAGTTCAGTAGTAACGATCGGTTGAATCCGCCGTGAAGCGGGTCGTTGCCCATCGGAGGTCGAGTACCTCGTGAGTTCATTCGGCGAAACTCGTCACGTTGTTCCGTCTACTCTCGAGAGTATCGGAGTTCTTTAGCTGGATCTTCCGCGACGACCCACCAGTGAACATCCTTTTTCGGATGACGTCGCTCGACGTGTTCGCAAAGCTGCTCGCCGGTATCGAAGTCGCTACCGCAGAGGTTACAGCGGTGGTGGCGGTTTTGCGGCGACATACCGGGATTACGACGCCTATCTCAATGAATTCGTGGGGCTGTATTGACCGACGTTGAGGGTTCCACACCCGGGTCCTGGTGGGATCTGGGGCAACACCTCGTCGATTTCGGAACACGTCGTTTTTTCACGTTCTGTACGTATACGACCCGCGAGAATGGTCCAGTCCTGACGGCATGGGCGGCTTCAATTCGGATGAAGCCTATGAGCAAACGCAGCAGTCCGCAGACCGACTCCTCGACGAGGCGACCGAATCGCTCGGAGTACGAGACGGAAATGACGACGAGCACGACGGTCGGAAGGTATCGTCCGCCTGTCGCTCAGCTCGGAGGCTCCAAATGTGAATCGCTTCGGGGTCAAGCCCCGGGGCATTCTCCTTGTATTCTGTAAAGCCGCGCGCCGAACTCGAGCGTCTCGACGTACTCGATCAGCGATCGTAATCGAGGGCGTGTCGTTCCCGTAGCCGAGTGCCCACAGACCGGAGGGGTGTCCGACCTCGAGGCGGACGCTCGGGGATCGCTGCGCGGCCACGCGTATTCAGTGCGGACTACGTTTAACTGAACTGTGCCCGATAGAATAAGTATGAAGGAAGATCGCGTTAGGGTCGGCGTCTTGAGCTTTCACAACAGCAAGGAGTCGAAGGCGATCTGTAACGCTATCGAGGAACTCGGACACGAACCTGTTTGGCTACGGGAAAACAACGTCCTCCTCCGATTTACGGATGGGAGGTTCGTTCTCGAGCCGGATGTGGACGTGGTGATAAATCGCCTGCTGTTGTCGACGGCGAAACAGCCTATGGAATCTATCGGGATCGCAAACGCGATCGCCTGCTTTCGGCCGATGGTGAACGCCCCTGACGCTGCTGCGCTCGCCTCGCACAAGATCGCCGCGGCCGCGGCCCTGGTACAGGAGGGGGTGCCGATTCCGGAAACGGCGCTGGCCCTCGGAACGTCGACTGTCGGTCGAATCCGTCCGGAGTTTGGCGAGGAGTTCGTCTACAAAACGATTGTGGGTACCCACGGTGGCGGCGCGTGGAAGGTCCATCAGACAGATCTAATCACTGGAACTGTGGGAATGCGCCGGGCGTTCCTTCAGGAACTCGTGCAGACCAACCGCGAGAGACCGCGAGATCTCCGCGTATACGTGGTCGACGGAAGTGTCGTGGGGGCGATGTATCGCTACGCAGTCGAGGAGGATTGGCGGACGAACGTCGCTCGCGGCGGCTCCGTCGAGGACGCGACCGAATCGCTCCCCGACCCTGTCGAGGCGATTGCCAAGAGGGCCACGTCCGCAGTCGGTCTGGATTGCGCCGGCGTGGATCTCATCGAAGGCGACGACAACTGGTTCGTGCTCGAGGTGAACCCGACCGCCGGGTTCAAAGGGCTCTTTGACGCGACGGGACGCAGTCCAGCTCCCGCCATCGCGAAACTCGCGATCCAGCGCGCCGGCGGGTCGGTGAACGACGAGCTGGTCGACGTGCTTCGAACGACGCTCGACGGTTCGGTCCCATCACGTGCGTCGAAACGCGTGCAACCGATCGGGAGCGAAGCTCCGGTCGTCGGGCTCACCGAGCGCGTCGTCGTCAGCGGCACCACCGATACGAAGTCGGTGACCGGGCGCACCGATCCGACGAGTGCACGGACGAGAATCGACCTCCAGCTCGCAGCCGGGATTGGAGCTGGTCCGATTCAGGTCGGTCACAGTGAATCTGACCGCAACGGCCGCCGCCACCGACAGCCAGTCGTCGACATCGTCGTCGGAATCGCCGGAACCGAGAAAACCGTCGACGCCACGGTAGAGGACCGAGCGGAACACACGTACCCGTTACTGATCGGGCGAGACGTGCTCTCGGACTTCAGAATCGACGTCGGAAACAGGTACGACGAGAGAGAGAGCGATCGTCTCGAAGAGTGACTCTGCACGTCTGACGCGGGTGCCGATCGCATCCGACGACCGAGATACGGGGATGTGTCACCCGAATCGTTCGAACGAAGCGAAAGCATATGTACCACGAACGACTCACTCGAGTGCGGTCTGAACGAGGGATTCAGTAGCGACGTTTCCCGCGTCCGTTTCGATCGTATTCGTCAAGTAGAGTCCGTCGTACGTACCCTGAACGCGTTGAATACCTTCGTCGAGCACGCCGTGTACCGCCGCCGCAACTACTGTGTCCGCACCTTGGCTTTTGAGACGATCGTACGCCGCGACCATCGTTCCGCCGGTCTCGATTAGATCATCGAAGACCAATACGTTCCGTCCCTCAATGTCCAGTCCGCCCTCGAGTTCGACCTCGTAGGCACCGTTCCGAGTCTTCTCGTAGCTGGGAATTCCAAATCGCTCTACTGCGCCGAGGTCTGGGCCGACGACGACGTAGTCGTCGAGATCGGCGTTCACTCGTTGTTGAACGAGCGGGAAGGCGTGCAAGTGGCTCACGGGATACTCTGCGACCCAGTCACGGTGGCTGAAGTGGGGATCGATCGCGTACACCTGTCGAACGGGATACCGCGTGACGTGATCCAGGAGTGCTCGAGCGTAATTCACCGTTCCCGGATAGAACGACTTGTCCTGCATGCCGTAGGGAACGTAGGTGAAACAGAGGGTGATCAGGACGTCGTGTTTCGTGAGTAGATCGAGCAGTCCATACAGGTACGCCAGTCCCTGGTTCGGACATGGCTGTCCCGAGTGGACGACGAGCGCGGATTCGATGTCGGCTACTGACTCGAGTTGGACGTACACCTCGCCGTCGGGAAACAGTCGAGACTCGTTCTGGGGATGTGAGTTCAGTCGTGCGGCGTCGAGCTCGAGATGCTCTGCTGTGGGTGTAACGATGATCTCCATGGAGGCGAGCCGTCACTTCGACATTCGGTTCCGAGCATTAAGTTCGTTTCCGTGGTCTCGTAGCACTCACACCCTCTGAAAGTCAATCTGAGGGGAGTGTTATCAGACCGTCGCGCGCAGACCGAACCCGGTCGAAGCTCGGTTGTCCCTCCAGACTCAATAGCATGGTCGTCGAAGCATCAACGATGGAAGCGAAAGATAACTCGATCATCACGGTCACCGTCGACGGCGTCGCCCTCGAAGGAGAGTTGATCGTACCGGACGGAGCAACCGGTCTCGTCCTGTTCGCGCACGGAAGCGGTAGCAGCAGACACAGTCCGCGGAACAACTTCGTCGCCGAGCGCGTCCGTGCGCGCGGCGTCGGAACGTTGTTGTTCGATCTGCTCACCGAAGCCGAGGATCGAACGTACGAAACGCGATTCGATATCTCACTATTGACCGATCGCCTCGTCGGCGCAACGCAATGGGTTCGCAGCCGCGAGGACACAGCCAACCTGAAGATCGGCTACTTCGGTTCCAGTACCGGGTCCGCCGCGGCACTCCGCGCCGCGGCGCGCCCTGAAACCGAGGTCGCGGCCGTCGTTTCGCGCGGCGGCCGTGTCGATATGGCGGAAGACGTCCTCGATCGCGTGTCCGCAGCGACGCTATTCATCGTCGGTGGAGACGATCAGCCCGTCCTCGAGTGGAACGAGGACGCGTTCGAACTGCTGGCGGGAGAAAAGTCACTCGAGGTCGTCGAGGGCGCGTCGCATCTCTTCGAAGAACCAGGCGCGCTCGAGATGGTTGCTGATCACGCGGGCGGTTGGTTTGCAGAAAATCTGCGGTGAACGAGTATCACGATAGCCACCTTTTCGAAACGTGCGCTGTCACCTGCCAGCGACTCGCCGTTGAGTCGCCAGGAAACGGAGTCGAGGGAACTCTCCAGGGTACCGACTTCGTCTCACTTCCGCTATTGGCAAACGTCACTCGGATTACTGTTCGTCGCTGTTCAGGTATGCCATCGCCTCCGTATCCGATACCTGCCCGAACGTTCTGTAGAACTGTCCGACGGCGCCGAACCAGGCTGGCGTTTCGACGCAGACGACGGTATCGGCCTCATCACGCAGGCTCTCGATTGCCTCTGGCGGCCCGACCGGGACGGCGAGGGTGATGTGCGCGGCATCGGCGTTGTGCACACGTTTGAGGCATCCGCGAGTCGTCGCACCGGTCGCAACACCGTCGTCGACCACGATCACGCGCTTTCCCTTGAGATCGATCGCGTCTCGACCCGCTCGATACTGATCCGCTTTCGCGCTCGCAGCTGCTGCCACTTCTTCTTGCTGTGCTTCGACGTACTTTTCATCGACCGAAAGCTGACTGATAATCTCGTCGTTGAGCCAGACGGAGCCATCACTTGCCACTGAACCGATCGCAAGCTCTGGATTCCCCGGTGCGCCGATTTTCTTCGCCACGACGACGTCAAGCGGGACGTCGAGTTCGTCCGCAACGATTCTTCCGAGTGGAAGTCCGCCTCGGGGAATAGCGAGAGCAACATCTGCGTCGATGTTTTCCTCGGACACCGCCGCCGCGAGGTGTTCTCCGGCGTCGGTTCGATCATCGAACATAGACATCACCTCGCGTCGCGTCTCGATTGGATCGAGATCGGCACGGTCGGTCGTGGAGCTGGCCGACGGACGGGGGGATGGGGATCCCCACAGATCGTTTCAAAACGCCGTACTGTGTCGTCATTGAACCACCACTCGATGTACCATCCGTGGCTACAAAATACGAGTCGGTCGGTCGGTCGGTCTCGACCCCGGCGTTCTCAACTCCGTCCACGTCGTGGACGGACGCTCCATCAGACGACTCGATTTATTTTCGTACTCTATAGGCGGTCGAGGCAGAGTACCACGGGTCACCTGACCCGTGGGTGAATGCCGACAAATCACTATCTTTACAACAATTCACGACAAGTAATCGATGATGCAAGACTCAGGACTAACCCAGACCATATCCTTTGGATTAACCATCCACGAGGGTAGTTCTGAGAACTTGCACGAAGGCTGTCTCGAAGCTCGACGAGTCCGAAACGAAGTCAACCGACTCGACAACGAAGGGTGGGACTGGGACGACATCCACGACACCGTTGTCGATAACGCCAACCTCGTGAAAAACACGACTCAACTCATCGTCCAGAAAGCACTCAAAGAGCTTGAGACGTACTACGACTACAAAGACAATGAGTGGGGCCGACCGTTTCCCTACATTGACGAAACGTATCCGATGCGGATGAACCACAATGAAGGATACTCCCTCACTCTGGACGAATCAGGAGACGTTCGCTTCAGAGTTAGTTACAAACCGTACAACCATGTCAAAGGCGTACTTCGTGGCAGTCCCTACCACCTCGAAGGAGTGAAAAACGCGTTAGCATCGGACGCGTGGTGCGTTGGAGCCGCTGAACTCGTGTACAAACACGACGAATGGAGACTCCACGTTACAGTCACTCATAAGACACGTACCGTAGCAGCTCCAGATGACGCAGAGACAGTAGTTGGTGTGGACATTAACGAGGACTGCGTGGCACTCACCGCGCTGAATAGAGATACTGGTGACGTGCTCGATTCGGTCGTCATCGAGTACCCGGACATCAAGCGAGTTCGCCACGAGTTCTTCACCAAACGCAAGCGGATGCAAAATGTTGGACAAACCGCATTCGAGACTGTTGTCCGAACCGAAGAACGTGACTTCGTTCACGACCAACTCCACAAAGTATCGCGCGACGTAACCCAGTGGGTCTCACAATTCAACGACCCGGTAATCGTCTTTGAAGACCTCAAAGACATACGAGACTCCATTGACTACGGAACGCGAATGAACCGCCGCTTGCACAGCCTTCCGTTCGCCGCTCTTCGAGTCATGGTGACGTACAAAGCCGCGTGGGAAGGAATCCCCTCGGACGACATTGACCCGGAATACACGTCTCAGCGGTGTCCTCGAACAGGGTGTTTGCACATTGAGCGAGCGAATCGTCGTCGGAAGCGGTTCAAGTGCAATAAGTGTGGATTCCAAGACCACGCTGACCGAAAAGCAGCGGTGTGTGTAGCGCAAGAATGGGTTGACGACCAAGATGGAAATGTGCCGTCTCTCGAAACCCTTCCAAGAGTTCGGAAGGTGAGACGGACGGCATCGGGCCTATGTGAAGAGGCCGACTCTCACGGAGCAGTTTTCGCTTCGGGTGTTTACCGACACGGAACGTCGGCGCGAGACTCGCAGAGTCAAGCGCGAGAGGAATTAAAGACCGTTGCCCCGACTACAGGGCAGACACGGACGCCACGGGTCACCCGACCCGTGGTACTTCACTAATTGATTCGGTGACGCCCCTCGCTGCGAATCCGAAATACGCCTCGTGGGTCGTCCCGATCAACTCGTGTCGAAGCGCCGAGTGGGCGAGTTCCGGGTGAACTGTTTCTACAGCTCTGACCGAGCGCTCGTCGTGCACCGTGGGGTTGTAGGTACTCCTAATCGCCCTCGAGTTCGATGCCTATTCATCAGTGATTGGTTCAGAATCTGGCGGGCGGCCTCTTTGGTGATGCTCGCGGTCAAGTCGGCAATCTCGCCGCCGATGGAATGCTCTCGCAACTCGACACCGAACTCTCGACGGTCACTCGAGACCCTGGATATCGATGTGCTCAATTCCTCTCGGGCACAGAACGCGGCGAACGTCTCGAGAGCAGGATTCATCGTCGACCGGCAACCACCCAACTCGAGGGAGCGCTCAACGGCTGGTGGACGGTTGTAGCTCGCGGTTTCCGCCGGACATGATCCTCGCTGTGGGATAGGGCGACGATCCAGGGGGATTTACTTGGTTAAATCTCCCTTTAGCAAAGTAATTCAATATGGGACTAATACGTTCGATTTCAGCACTTTAGAGGCGTGTAGCTACAGAACTTGGAGTTATAAATACCATAATGCTATATAGAATTCTTGGGGCCCGTTGAGATCGTTCGAAAGACATCACGTCGCGAAGCCTGTGCTGAGGCCATTGGTCGAATGCTTCTGACTCGAGTGCAAGGGACTATCTATGCAGATCAGTACAGTGTATCTTAACGAGCACCATTGATAACCAGCACAATAATCTGCACTGAATACGAACTTTTCGTCTTCAATGAGTCAGGAGTTAGGCCTACTCGCTCGAGAGTTGTCGTTATCGTATTATGAAAATGCTCTTCCGGCACACGATAGGTTTTATGCAAACGTTTTCATGGTTTAGTAATTAAGTTATCGGATGAATATAAAGAGTCCGTTAATAGAGATACCCTCACTGCGTCAACCTGGTTACACGATATTGGTCGACCACGAGAACGAAAAGGCTTGATCGATGATCACGACAAATGGGCTGCAGCAAAATCTGAGGAGTTTCTACAGGTTGAAGGTGTGGAATCTGATCGAATTGAAGCAATCAAACACTGCATTGAAGCACATAGCATTCGGTCAAGTTCTCCAGAACCAGAGATTCTTGAGGCAAAGTTGCTTTTTGATGCAGATAAGATGGAAGCTGCTGGAGCACGTGATGTCATTCGCTTGGCTTGCATTATTGGCGAAATATATGGAAGAGCAGGAGAAAAATACGCAATAATCGATGACTTATCGGTTTTTGAGTCGACTACTTTATACTCTCCAGATATCGAATTACTACGAAATTGGACAAGGGAACGCCTTGATCTTCTATATACATCTCCAGTACGTCGCCTTGGAACGTCTCGATGGGATTTTATCGACAAGTTCTTCTCTCAATTTGAGAGAGAAACCGGGATAGAAGGCGAGAAATAGGCTCTGTGGAAATCCTCTTCACGTCTTGCGGTTTCGTGTAGCAACAAGTTTTTACGACTTTGGTTGTGAGCGGCCAAGGGAGAACCGCCTCCGAATGTCAACGTCAAAGGATTTCAACGAGGCTTCATCAACCGGTTTCTACTAACTTTGCTCACCTCAGCGTCGTCGATGAGCACCGTAGGAGTAGGGTCGATTGCAGCGCTTATTATTTGGCTGGCGTCTACAGTGATGTCGCGTTCCACTCAACGTCAACGCCTCTAGCGATTCCACGAACGTGGCGACGGTCATAAGCTAGTTTTAGCTAAGACGTTGCTCGAGTGCGTTCAGAGCGGGTTCTGTTCCAAGCACCGATTGCGAGTACGACGACCCAAAGATGTCTCAGCGCCTTGAGACTCTGCATCTGGTTGCGTATTGTCCCTGGTTCCGGTCAACTTGCTCGGCGATGTCTTCGCCCTTGATGACGCCCTCGGACTCCTTGTGGAGGTTCGTTAGTGCGCGGAGAATCTTTTTCTGGCTCGGAGTAAGCTCAATGGACGACATGGTAAATTGTTTGTAATTGTATACCTTGAGCTCGGCGGGTGAGTACCTTCGGAAGTTCAATTAATGTATGCCAAGCATCTCGATTTGCTCCTGATACCGGTTACGAATTGTAACTTCAGTAACTTGAGCGACATCTGCTACTTCTTTCTGGGTCCGTTTCTCGTTGCAAAGCAAGGCGGCAGCGTAAATAGCGGCGGCAGCAAATCCTGATGGACCTCTCCCAGAGAGTAATGGATCAGCGGTCTCTTCAATAATTTCATTTGCCTTAGCTTCGACTTCCTGTGGGAGATCCAGTTTTGAGCTAAAGCGAGGTACGTACTGCTTCGGATCGATAGGGAGCAGTTCAAGACCGAGCTCGTTCGAGATGTATCGGTAGGTACGGCTTACCTCTATTCGTTCGATACGCGAAACCTCTGTGATCTCTTCCAATGAGCGCGGAATACCTTCTTGCCGACAGCCAGCATACAGTGCAGCTGTGGCAACGCCCTCAATTGATCGTCCACGAATGAGATCGTCTTGAAGCGCTCGCCGGTAAATCACACTTGTTACCTCACGAACCGATCGTGGGACGCCCAGTGCCGAGGCCATCCGGTCGATCTCGCTGAGCGCGAACTGAAGATTCCGCTCACCGGCGTCTTTCGTCCGGATACGGCTCTGCCATTTCCGTAACCGGTTCATCTGCGAACGCTTCTTCGAGGAAATCGAGCGGCCGTATGCATCCTTATCCTTCCAGTCGATTTGGGTGGTGAGCCCCTTGTCGTGCATTGTCTGAGTAGTTGGGGCACCGACACGCGACTTCTCCTGTCGTTCTTTGTGATTAAACGCGCGCCACTCTGGTCCCGAATCAACCATTGCTTCCTCAATCACTAGACCGCACTCCTCACAAATTCGCTCACCTTGAGCAGAGTGTCGGACTACGTTACTCGATCCACACTCTGAACATGTGGAGATAGTTGCATCGGACTCGGTTTGTCCCGTTTCATATTCGTCGTCCCTGAGCCGAACAGACCAGACCATTGTTATTTAATAATAGAGATACAGGACTATAAAGTTTGAATCTCGAGATAGGTATACCATTCATCCCAATAATTCGTAGCCTAGAACTAGATTGAGGTTATCTTTGGTAGCATGCTCAAGCATATCAATGGCATCATCAGTGAGTCCTAACGAAGAACTCTAGCGGGTAGTCTGAGATCACGAAATGATTCTACGCACCATACTGTGTCGAAGTTGAGCCTTCGAGGCAAACATGTGCTGGCAACTTTTAGTCGCTGTCCGTAACTGCTTCTCGTAGATCAATTCGGACCCACTATGCTAATATCTTCCTGTCTTGTCTTTAAACCATAATACCTTCAATGGTAATAAACAGAATCTACAGGAGGATGGGCGTCGAAGGGACGAATCTATGATCGAAGAGAGACCGGCGTATCCATCCCTCGAGAATCGAACGGTTCGTCACCGGACTCCGCAAGCGTTCAGTCGCGACGAAACTTCGACGGAGCCAGCCGATGGCGACTGCTCCGATCACGAGTGGCCGGCGTGCTGGGACGCCGCCGCATCGTTGCTCGAGTGGAGCGAGCCCTACGAGCGCATCGTCGACGAGGAAAATGCGCCGTTCTACCGATGGTTCGTTGGTGGACACTTGAACGCCGCGGAAAACTGCATCGATCGCCATCTCGAGGAGCGGAAGAATCAGGTCGCATTGCGGTGGGAAGGGAAACGTGGCGAGCGTCGAACCTATACGTACTACGACCTCTATCGCGAGGTGTCAGCTGTCGCAGCCGCGCTCCGCGAGATCGGCGTCGAAGAAGACGATGTCGTCACGATCTACCTGCCGAAACTCCCCGAGTTACCGATCACGATGCTCGCCTGTGCTCGTATCGGCGCGCTCCATAACGTCGTTTTTGCGGGGTTCGCCCCCACCGCACTCGCTGAACGGATGCAACGTGTCGACTCACGCGCGCTCGTCACATGCGACGGTAGCTTCCGTGAGGAGACCGTGATCAATCAGAAACGGAAAGCCGATACGGCACTGGCATCGATCGGGGAATCACTTCCGACAATCGTCGTCGATCGACTCGGTTCGAGTCACGATATGCATCTCGGTAGGAACCAATACGACTATGACGATCTCGTCGAGGCGTTTGCCGGTGCGAACGTGCCCCCAGTGCCACGGGAGGCGACCGACCCCCTCTTTCACATCCACACGTCAGGAACGACCGGCGAACCGCAACGGATGACTCACGCAACCGGGGGCTACCTCACAGGTGTCGCGTGGACGGCCCAGACCGTATTCGACCTCACGCCGGGGACCACGATCTGGTGTACGGCCGATGCTGGGTGGATTACCGGTCACTCCTACGTCGTCTACGGGCCACTGCTCTCGGGTGCGACGGTCGTCCTCGCGGAGGGAAGTCTCCGTTATCCGGACCGCCACCGCCCGTGGGAGGTGATCGAACGGAACGGCGTGGAAGTCTTCTATACGACGCCGGGAGTAATCCGAACGTTCATGAAGTGGGGCGAGTCGTTTCCCTCGTCTCACGACCTTTCGTCACTGCGACTGCTCGGCACCGTCGGCGAACCGATTGGTCCGGACACCTGGGAGTGGTACTACACTCACGTCGGCGAGGGACGGTGCCCGATCGTCAACACGTGGTGGCAAACCGAAACTGGATGCGTCCTCATCTCGGTCCGTCCTGGGATCGACGAGTTAAAGCCTGGTTCGGTCGGCCCACCGTTACCCGGAATCGAAATCCAGATCGTCGACGAAGACGGCCGTGAACTCCCTCCGGGCGAACCCGGCTATCTGACGATCGAGCGCCCCTGGCCATCGATGTTCGCTCCGCTCGAGAGTGACCAATACTGGGTTCTCGCGGAGTACTGGCAAGCGTTTTCAGACCCCCGGGCGGATTCCTGGCGGTACTTCACCGGTGACCGTGCCGTCGTCGACGACGATGGGTACGTGACGATCATCGGCCGCGACGACGACGTTATTACGATCGGCAACCGTCGCCTCGGAACGGCCGAACTCGAGGCTGCAATCACGACTGTTGATGGCATTACTGAAGCCGCTGCCGTTGCTGAGAGTACTGCCAGCGAGACTACGCTCTGTGTGTTTGCAACCCTCGAACAAGAACAGCGAGACCGGGACGCCGTCCGAGACGCCATCGCGGATGCAATCGCTGAGAATGTCGGCGAGTTCGCACGGCCAGCGAGCGTCGTATTCACGCCTGAACTACCTGAAACCTACGCTGGAAAGACAATGTACCGACTTCTCGAGGGCGTCGTCAATGAACAGCCGCTTACGGACAGCGACACCCTTCGAAACCCGGAAATTCTCGGTGAAATTGCAACAATTTTGAATCAGAAGTGAGCAGTCGAGGGTCGCGTAAGGGTCTTTCTGACTACGAATGCCTCGTCCGCTGACTGGCGGGACATTTTCACGTTCTCGAGTCCCTGCCGAATGGCTTTGGTCCCGTCGATACCAATGCAGTCGCTCGCCCCATTTCTCATTGGCGGCTGACTGCGGTTGCTGTCTTGTGTTCTATTCAATACGAGTGTCACCATCGTCTGAACGGGGACGAACCTCAAATGGGCGCATCATATCGTGGTCTTCATGCTCAACCATGTGGCAGTGCCACATATACGTGCCCGTCTGATCGTTGAACAGTCCGTCGTGCTCTCCGAAGTGGACGATCACGTGGACGACTTCGCCGGGATCGACGGTGATAACGTCGTTCCATCCTCGTTCGTACGGTTCGGGTGTCTCAAGCGCGTCCAGATCGATTTTGTCTTCCGGATCGTAGTCCCCGTTCGACTGTCGCCCCAGCATTTGGAAGTGCACGAGATGGAGATGTATCGGATGAGACATCGCACTTCGGTTAGCGAAACTCCAGATCTCGGTATCACCGAGCGAGGGGTCCTCGGTAACGGGTGCACCCATCTCAAGGCCGTCCTGGTCTTGGGCTGTTCCGAGCAAGTGTAGCTGTCGACCGTAGTCATCGGTTGCTCCGCTGTTGAGTGTGAGATACCGGTTATTGTCGACCGACTCCACGGGAATTTCCGGGACCTGTGTCAGCTTGTCGGGGAGTTGATCGTCGTCTCGTGTGTTTCCCGTGTCGCCCACGTCTACAAGCATTATCTCGGGAAGCGAGACGATGTCATCATCGGTCGAACCTACCTCACCGCGGTACTGAGCGGGCGCGTTGTTGTGGAGCACCAGTGTCTCTCCAGCATATTTGGTGAAGTCGACGACGACATCGGCACGCTGACTCGAACCGATCTCGAGACGGTCGTCGATCTTGGTCGGACTCGAGAGGAGGCCCCCGTCGTTCCCGATCTGGACGAACGGTGGTCCGTCGCCGCCGATATCGCCTGACGATTCATCGTACTGGAGGAGTTTGAGGGTATAAAAGCGGCTGTTTGAGCCGTTGAGGAGCCGAAAGCGATACGATCTGGGTTCGACGGAGAGCCGAGGCCAGGCCTTCCCGTTGACAACCGATGTGTCGCCGTAGAACTGCGGCACGATACTTGGGTCCGGATGTGAATCGTCGCTGCCGCCTTGCTCGTCCGAGACGACCGTCGGATAGAATAACGACCCGTCCTCGTTGAAACTCCGATCCTGGAGTACAAGCGGAATCTCGTACTCGCCGTCGGGAAGGTCGAGGTTTCGTTCGTGATCGTTCCGCAGGAGATAGAATCCTGCGAGCCCGGCGTACACGTTGAGCCGCGTGATACCGAGCGCGTGGTCGTGATACCACAGCGTCGCCGGCGGTTGGTCGTTCACGTAGTAGTAGTCTTTCTTCTCGAACTTGGGGCCCGTTTCCTGGAAGTCACGCGTGAACCATGCCTGCGCCTGTCCGTCGCTCTCTGATTCGATGTTTCCGCCGTGAAGGTGTGTCACTGTCCGGACGCCCGGCATATCGTACGGAATGATGTCATCGTGAATCGTGGTGTCGACGGGCAAGAGGTGTTCGTCCGGGAGGTCGTTCGTCCACTGGACATAGGTCGGTTCGCCCTGCTCGGCTTCGATTGTTGGTCCCGGAAACTGCCCGTCATACCCCCAAACGGTCGTCAGTGGGAGGTCGCGGTGTAGCTCTTGCTCGACCTCGCGCATTGTCACCTCGTAGTAGGGCTGTCCGTCCTTCGTCCCGGACGGTTCTGCGACGTCTGGCCGAGGGACCTCGTCAACCCACTTCTCGAGGTCGGGCGACGAGTGATCCGTTATCGTCCCCGCACTTTCAGCCGGCGGTGGATTCGTTTCTCCCGATGAACAGCCCGCAAGTGCCGAGATGCTCGCACCACCAGTAGTTACGAGCAGTTCACGACGCGATATCACTGGTTGAGGTCCTCCAGTGCGATCACTCATAGTACACGTAAGCATATGATGCCCCAGCATATGCGGGGTCGGCCGATTCCTACTGAGTCAGAATCTGAAGAGGGTACATCACCTGAAGTGGCCTATTGCAGCCATCCTCGTTTCCGAAACGTGGAACAGGATATATATCGATCCAAAGTCGATATTCCCACATCACCATCATTATGGTTCATCCGAAATAAACTATCTAGACACATCCCAATAGCCGCTAGAGATCCCTCAATTACCATGAATGAAGTCCCTTCCCAGTTACAGACGTTCGATATCGCGGAAACCGACACCGTAGTGCAAGAATATCTACAAACGGAATGCCTGGGTCATCCGACGAGAGGACCGTACATAAAATCACGAGCACTGTATGAGGGAATCGAAGACGAGATCGACGACCGGTTTTCCCTGGAACTGTTCGGATTATTTTGTGAAAGCCGATCGTACTTGGAGAAGTGGTCGAGAGGATACAACGGATCGTATCGGTATCGGATCTTGCAAGAGCATCTCCGCTAACGTTCTCTGCATAGGACTACCAAGAAGGATAGTACTTAGAAGACTTAATAGTCCTATCCAGAAAAACCATTATATAGTTTCAATCAGTACAGACAGCTATGACCAAGCAGACGGCGAAAACCACGGAACGGTCGCTGGACGTAATCGACACGATTCAGAAATTGGACGGCGCAACACTAGATGAATTGACCGGTGAATTGGAGATTTCGAGAAGTACGATCCACCTCCACCTCCAGACCCTTCTCAAAGAAGGATATCTCACGAAGGAGGGTGCGGTATACCACATCGGGTTGCGATTCCTCAACCACGGCGAGTATGCACGCTCACGCAAGAAGGCGTACACGCTGGCAAAGCAGACTGTAACAGAACTTTCCGACCGAATCGACGAAGAGGTCGAATTCGTCGTCGAGAACGATAATCGCGGCATTCTCGTCCACGAATCCTTCCATCCGGATAGCCACTTTCCGTCCAAGAAACGACATATCTCTACTGCACATAGCTCCGCCGGGATCTACTATTATCTCCACAGCGTTGCAACCGGGAAAGCAATTCTCGCCGAATTATCCGACGAGCGCGTCGAAGCGGTATTGGACGACTGGGGACTCCCCAGACAAACGGCACACACAATCACAGACCGAGACGACCTCTTACAGGAACTCGAGGAGGTTCGCGAGCGAGGCGTTGCGTTTACCGATGAAGAGTACGTCGACGGTCTCAGAGAAGTCGGGCGGCACGTGACGGGTCCCGATGGGAGCATTCTCGGTGCAATCGCCATTATCGGCCCAAAGTATCGATTCACGGACGAACGGTACACTACCGAGTTGCCGGAGATACTAACGGAATACGTTAACGACCTCGAGACCGAAATCAGAGATTCGTACTTGGACGATTATCGCTAAGTGATCGGATCGCTCACGAGTTTCGACAAACGGTCCGAATATACCGTATCATTATATGTGCCTCCTGTATCCGGAACGAAATCACCACAACAAATTACACTCGTATGGTTGTAACACAATGTGTGCAATTGTAGAACCACACGACGTGTCGTCAATATAGTTCGGAGAATCTGGACTATTATATATTTCCGCATGGGCGCTGCGTTCTAGGAGAACCGCCGACCGTCGTCAACCGTGCTGACGGCAACTAGGTCAGGGAGGGACCGACTAGAATGGGAAGTTTCCCTCACACTGGATAAGCGATACGTAGCGAACGGGTGCAGTGGGATACCCAGCGAACAGGTGTTTACGATCCGCGCCTGTTGACTTTAGCTACCGTTCCGACCATCGTCCACTCCGATTCGTCTACGCCCTTTCGTCCGACCAGAATCGATTCGTTATCCGCGCTCGAGACGAATCGATAGTCCGCATCGTCGTCCTCGCGAACACCCTCTGCCTGAAATTCCTGCTGGAAGAACTCGGCCCCGGTAATACGAAATACGGCCGTCGTTCCGTCGTTGAGCGTAAGCTCGACGGGTTCGGGACTGATCTGGTGTATTCGCTTCGCGATCGGGTTGAGGTCTGCCATACCTACGTACTGGCGGTTGCAGCCTATAAGTCGTGCTGATCTCGCATTAGATCACTTCGGTGACTTCGTCGAGTGCGTCCGTATCCACGAACAGAATGACGTGATCCCCCGGTCTGATTACGGTCGTCCCTCGAGGCGTTACGAGTTCACCAGTTCGAGCAATCGCTCCGATGATGACTCCATCCGGAAGGCTCGCCGTAGAATCCCTGATTTCACGATCTGCGAGAATACTCTCCTCGGTAACGACGATCTCGATCACTTCCGCGCGATCGTGGTCGAGCAGTACGATCTTTTCAGTCGGAATCAATCGGGTGAACCGAATGATTTCTTCGGCGGTTTCTTCGCGCGGATTGACGGTCACATTGACGCCAGCGGTTTCGAATAATTCGGTATACTCGATGTTCTCGACGATAGCGACGGTTTCACCGACGCCAAACTGGCGGGCTACTAACGATACGAGTAAGTTCCGTTCGTCGTTCGGCAATGTAGCGATGACGATATCGGCGTCTCCGGTGTGTTCGCGCTCCAGAAATCCGGCGTCTGTGGGATCTCCCTTGAGTACTGTCGTGTCGGGAAGTGCTTCGGCCGCGTTTCGGGCGCGATCGGGATCCTGTTCGACTACCCGAGGATGATAGCCGTGTTCTTCAAACAGCCGGGCTATTCGAAGACCAATCTCGCTCGCTCCGGCGATAACGACCTCGTCGGTCGGACTTCGCGACGATAGCGAAATACGATTCGCGACGTTCGTAACGCCGCTAGCGCTTCCGATGACTACGATCCGATCGGTGGACTGTATCACAGTTTCTCCGGCTGGAAGTACCAACTCGTCGTCGCGGAAGATCGCCGCGACCGTTACCGATTCATCCAGACCGATCTCGCGCACGGTTTGATCGACGAACGGACTCTCCGGGTCGATTTCGAACGCAGCCATTCGGACGAGACCGTTCGCGAACGTATCAACCTCCTGTGCAGCAGGGAGTCCAGAAATCCGAAACACTGCTTCGGACGTCAACGAGTCCGTGCAGATCATGAAATCGACACCGAACGCATCCGGACGGTCGTTCCACGTTTCGAAGAGCGTTCGGTGCCTCACTCGGGCAACCGTGAACGCATCAGAGATCATCGTTACGGTCGCACAGATAACGGTATTGACGTCATCATTGTCGGTACACGCGATCACGAGATTTGCTCGATCGATTTCGGCCTTTCGTAGTGTTTCAATATCTCGGCCGTCTCCGTGGACGGCGAGTACATCGTACGCGTACGTGAGTTCCTCGACGATCTGCTCATCACAATCAACAACAACTACCTCGTGAAGGTCTGCGAGCGTTGCAGCGATCGTTCGTCCGACCTCACCAGCTCCGATGACCGTTATACGCATCGAACTCTCACTCAACGGATAATCGAGGGTTTGCCTGAAAGTGTCATCAGTAACCGTCATTGATTTCTGTGGACCATCCGATAGACCAATCGACCGGTGCTGTAGTCGCCTTGTTCCGGATGTGTTCACAGATAGGATCCGTCGACCATTATGAGTTTCGTTCATGAACGATTCAGTCCTCGGCCAGTCCCAAATCACAGAGCAACAGCGACTGAATCGATCACTATCAGTCCACCATCGTTTCTGCGATCACTGGTGAAAGATGAGGTCAAGAATAGAGACGGGTCCTCATCCGAAGTGTGATACCATCCGACGGTTTACTTACCAGTCAGCCGTGTGGCTTGAGTAGGTCAATTCCCTCAATTGAGTGTCGGTCTTTACTCGAGAGTACGACAGAACTGCCCGAGAAATATTGACTATTATATACTGGGAAAATTCTCGAGTCCCCTCCCAAATGACGGCTGGGTCCACTATCTATATAGAACTACGATGAACGGCCTGAAACAAACTATGCGGGCACGTATATTACGGCCGCGCTTTTGTAATGAAATTCAGAGATGGAATCGACCTCAGATTGACCAAGATACTATCATACTGTACTATAATCACGGTGCTAGTAGATCTCCCTACGATGTCTATATCGCTATTCTGTCGGTGACCGATACCTTGATTGCGACTCCTCGCGAATATTTGAGTTCATATGGGAATAGGTGACTATGACCAGCGTGAGTACGAGCGTCGCGAACGAACGATCTCCGAGATTGAGTCGGACTCGGACGATCAGCCGAACGAATATCGGGGGAAAATAACGTTCGATGGGGGCAGTTCGACCGGCGAACTCCTCGAGAAATTTCAGAAAATTAAGTCGAACGAATCGTGACTCCGGTGGAGAACAAACCAGACCAAACGATTTATCTCAATCTGTTGGGTACTACTATACATGGCGCTTGACGAAGTCCTTAGCGGTGACCAGCTTACAGGCCGACAAGCCGCGACAACCTTCTTTGCATAGCTAACACTGGTGGTAGCAGCTGGAATTATTCTCCTATTGTTCACGAGAGCAACCATTGGATAGACGGAGTCGTCTCGGGGGCGAGCGATCTGTCTCGAGACATTCAAATCAGTCGTCGCGCTACGGAAGCGTATGGAGGAAGACGACTCTCGCGACCATGTTGTTCCAAGTAGTGACGACGAACTAACCACGGCGGACGTCCGTGGATACGATTTTCGTGGGGAGTTCGACTTTCACGATCTCATCGCGTCCTACGAGACGACGGGATTTCAGGCGACGCAACTCGCCGAGGCCGTCGATATTGCCGAGCAAATGCAAGAAGAGGAGGCAACGATCTACCTCACGTTCACTTCGAACATCATCTCCTCGGGATTGCGTGAAGTAGTCGCGCATCTGGTTCGCGAGGGGTACGTCGATGTGCTCATCACTACGTCTGGGTCGTTGACGGAGGACGTCATCAAGACGGCAAAGCCGTTCAAGATGGGCGAGTGGGACGCTGACGAGGCAACACTCCGCGATCGAGGGGTTAACCGTCTCGGGAATATTTTCGTTCCGTCCGATCGGTACGTGTGGCTCGAGGAGTACCTCTACGACTTCTTCGATGACTTTTTTGCGGACGAAAAAGTACGTACGCCGACAGCATTCGCACGAGAACTAGGGGGGACACTCGACGACGAGGATTCCGTCTTGAAACAGGCCGCAGACAACGATGTCTCCGTTTACTGCCCGGCGCTGACGGACTCTGAAGTCGGTAACTTCCTCTATTATTACCGGCAAGGATACGACTCGGAGGTCGGAATCGAGATCCTGGACGACTACGACTCGCTCATCGAAGACGGGTTGCTCGCGGATACGACGGGGTTGATCGCCGTCGGTGGCGGCGTGCCAAAACATCACGCAATCATGACGAATCTGTTCCGCGGCGGTGCGGACTACGTCGTCTACATCTCGACGGGGATGGAGGGTGACGGATCGCTATCGGGAGCGCCGCCGAACGAAGCGGTCTCCTGGGGAAAAATCAAGGAGGAACGGACGAACTATACGCAAGTCGAAGCCGAAGCAACGCTCGTCTTCCCGCTGCTTGTGGCGACAGCATTCAATGGTGACATTCAGCGGAACGTCGACCCCTGAACGAATGGCTCAAGCCCGCATCCCCCCTCGTGGATCCGTAATTCGACACAAAATCACCGTGAGGATGCACTTAGTGTAGCTTCAACTCTCGATATGAGGGTTACTGTAAAACGTTTTCGTCCACCTCAGCTATCGTGTTCAGATAAGCTGATTCCATGCGAAGGCGAACGATCTGAGCCACTGATCAGCAGTTTCTGCATAAGCGTTGTTAAAGCAGTTTGAGAAGGATGAGATTCGGTGTTTTATCTCACGAAAAACACGTTCGACACTGTTCCGATTTCCATGTCGTTCGTATCTGAGATCGAGGCCATGTCATTGACAGGCGTAGTTCAGCGACTTATCGCCATCAATGAGAAACACGGCGTCATTGACGTCGTAACTCGCTACCAATGTCCAACCGAATGCTGAGGCTTAGCTAAAGACCAATGATCTCCACGGTTCATCCGCCAATGAGCGGATGTCCTTGAGTGAGCACGATGTCCATCTGATACTGTCGAATGATGGTGTCCGCTTTGCTTCGGTTTCGGTATCCTGATCAGGTTCTGACTGACTCATCGGATTGTTTCTCAGAGTGTTGTCTATTCGGATCTCGAGTGTCACGGATTCCTGTTAGAAGCCCACTCGCGCCGCCGGTTGGTAATTCTAAGAAGATCATATTCGGGTTGCTCAACGTTTTAGTTGACTTCCTTATTAGTTTGTGGGCTTGGCTGACTGGTAGAGTCTGCTGAACCCACGCTATAGCAAGCGCCAGAATACACGACAAGAATAAACCGCATAATGCGATACCAATTCTAGTTGCCAGAAGATGAGACTACAGTGGGTTTAGGAGGCCTGTGGTGTGTTATTCCCATAGTCGACTACAGTTCGTTTATAAATAGACATAGCAGACTACTATCGCATCTCACATAGATCGATACGTTGATCTCCCGAGTTGCGTGGTCTGGATGACAATGGGAAAGACGTGTCTGCATCCGAGTGCACTCGGAACCGACGACTGCCGCGTCTGTACAGGCGGCCCGAGGAGTAATTTCGTCGACGTGCCACTCACAGTACGGCGTGATCCAGAGATGACGATGACTTCGATGACTGTCGCGATCCGGAAACGGGATCACCGAGCGAGGAGGGCCGGGAGATTATCGAACAATTGGATTCGTTTACTGAGGTGTCGCCATCGGGGACTGGCTATCACGTCATCGTTCGTGGGTCGATTCCTGGTGATCGAAGTCGGCGTGGGTCGGTCGAGATGTACAAGAGGGCACGGTTTTTCACCGTGACTGGCGAGCACGTTGAGTCGACACCGTCTCGAGTCGGTGAACGGGTTGGTGCACTCGAGACCGTGGATAACGAGTACATCGCTGGATCGGTGGCTCAAGAGGAGAACAAGACGGTGATTGGTCCCGATTCCACTACTGAGACGAAACACAATCAGTCGGGTACGCTCGAGGATGCGGACCTGCTCGAAGCCGTGATGGATACGAAAGAAGAGATGCTCCACGAGGCAGGGACATCGTTCCGATTGACCGACTCAAGGAGACCAATCGTAGCGAGGTCAGTGTCGAAGGGCGTGTGCTCGAGCTGTGGGAACTCGCCTGCTCGAGTCAACAACAGGTTGGGCTGCTCGAGGGTGAGACGGGACGAACGAAGTTCACTGTCTGGAAGAAGAGCAAGCAGCCACTGGTCGACGAGGGTGAACGGGTGCGGTTCAGGGCCGTAGCGAAAATGAGTACAACGGACGATGTTCGATCGTGCTCACTCGGTGGTCGGAGGTCGTCTTCCCGGAACGGGATACGTGGTGGGACTAGCCAGTCGCAGACCTTTTTGTTGGTGGGTACGATCACCGGCCACTGTCCAACACCACGTTCCGGGCTTCTCAGGTTATTGGCCGGGTTCGTTTGAAAGAGTGAGGCCCCTTCGTGATGACGGTGATAGGTCACTTTTTAGGACCTGAGATATTATAGTTTGAGCTATAATAGTCTGGTTCCTAACTTCGGAGCACATATGTATCTCCCACGACGACTGGGAGTATGGACCAGTTCGTCAATCGTATCGATGAACTCGATCGGTTGCAAACCCTCTATGAGAGTGACGCTGCAGAACTTGCAATCGTCTATGGGCGCCGGCAGATCGGCAAAAGCGAACTCGTCCGCCAATCGATTGCCGACCGCGACGATGCCGTGTACTATCAGGCAGTCCAAGGAACAGCGACGACACAGCTCAGGCGATTCGTCGAGGCAGCAGCGACGAGCTATCCAGACATCACGGCCGTCAAAGAGGAATGGGAACCACTTTTGACGTACCTCACCGACAGAGACGCCATCGTCGTCATCGACGAATTCCCGTACCTCATCGAATCGAACGAGGGGCTTCCCTCAGTCATTCAACACCTGTGGGATACGGCCGTCGACGAGAGCCAGGCAACGCTCGTACTCACAGGCTCTGCAATCGGCATGATTCACACCCACGTCCTCGATGGTGGTGCACCACTCTACGGCCGGGTGTCCCAGACACCGAATGGCCGCCTCGAACTCACTCAGCTGCCGTTTCGCTCCATCCAAGAGTTCGTGCCGACGTACGACCCCGAAGAACGGGTGTTCGTCTATGGCGTCTTCGGCGGCACACCCCGATATCTCAGCCCACTCGATCCATCTCAGAGCCTCGGAGAGAACATCACGCGGCTGCTGTGCGACCCGGATGGCCCACTCCACGACGAGCCCGAAACCGTCCTCCAGATGGAGCTCAACGAGGTGAACACGTACTTCTCCGTGCTAGAATCGATGGCCAGCGGGAACCGAAGTCGTAACGAGATTGCCCAGGGAGCCGGCATCGAGAGCACCAACACGTCGTACTACTTCGACCGGTTGGAAACACTCCAAATCATCGAGAAACACCATCCGGCGCTCGCCGATCCGGCACGCAGCAAGCGGACTCGGTACCAAATTCGGGACCCCGTATTCCGGTTTTACTTCCGGTATCTCTACGGCCGCGGGGGGCAGTACGAACTCTACGGCGAGAACGCCTACGAGGACCTGATCGAACCGGAACTGCCCAACTTCGTTAGCGAAACGTTCGAATCGCTCTGTCACCAGGCGATGACGGAACTCTATGCAGACTACCAACTCACGCAGGTGCCGAGCCAGTGGTGGTACAAGGGCCGGGAGATAGATGTCGTCGCACCAACTGACGAGTCAACGCTGATTGCTGGTGAAGCGAAATTTACCAACACCCCCCTCGGCTATGACGTGCTCGCGGATCTCGAAGACGACGTGGAGCACATCGACTGGACGCCCACCACAGGTGGTAAGCCGACGTATGAATTTGCCTTATTCAGTCGTTCTGGGTTCAAACGCTCCGTCGAGGAAGCTGCAGACGAGCGCGAAAACCTCCGCCTTTTTGATCTCTCCGATATCGTTGCCGTTCTCGAGAATGGAACCGCCTATTAACGCCAGAGAGCTAACAGCTTAGTGGGTTGTTCGACCCTCAGAAAGAGTGCGGGGAAATCAAACGTCTCCCAGGGGTGAACCAAATGAAAGACACCAACGAGATGATACGTGTCGAATAACGCGTGGATTTGGCACTGAGTCATGTTCAAATTAGGGCGCCGTTCGAGTCCCGGTCAGTCAATAGTCTCAACGCCGGAAAACTCGAACCGCGCGCCGCCTGCCGTGCTCTCGGTTGCCTCAACTGTCCACCCGTGGGCGTCGGCCACCTGGTGAACGATCGCTAGTCCGAAGCCAGAGCTGTTGGTCTCCGTGTACTCCGGATCGAACACCCGCTCGCGGTCGTTGGCGGGAATGCCGGGCCCGTCGTCTGCGACGTAGAAACCGCCGTCGAGTCCGCCCACGCGAACCGTCACCTCGGGCCCCCCGTATTCGACGGCGTTTCGATACAGATTCTCGAAGACATGGTGTAACCGATCTCGATCGGCCCGGATCGTCGCATCATCGGCGACGACGAGCGTGGCGGAGGCAGTCTCCAAATTTCCCCAGCAGGTTCTAGCAATCAGTTGCAGGTGCACCGCTTTCATCTCGTCGACAAGCTGCCCTTCTCGAGCGAGCACGAGCGTGTCCTCGACGATCGTCTCCATCCGCGCCAGTTCCTCTGCAGCCGTCGCCAAGTGGGTCGATTCGCACTCGCACTCACAGTTCTCACGGGCGTAGGCGAGCGAACCGCCGAGCACGTTCATCGGATTGCGCAAATCGTGCGACACGATACGGGTGAACTCCTCTAGGCGTTCGTTCTGGTGGCGTAGCCGGCGTTCTCGCTCGAGCCGTTCGAGTGCGCTGGCTGCGTGGCTGGTCAACAACTCCGCGAGTTCGAGATCGACCGCGTCAAAGGCGGCCGGCTCCTCGGCGACCGCTTGGAAGACACCGTGGTTTCCGATTGGGATGCTGATCGCCGACCGAAACGGTCCCTGGGGGTTCGCGTCGGGATACACGTCGATGTCATCGATCAGTAGCGATGTCCCTGTCCGGTAGGTTTTGCCCGCGATCCCTTCCTCGATGGACATCGTCGTCGTGTTCATCGGAACAATGTCCTCGGAGATCGCCGCCTTGGTCAAGTAGCCGTCCTCCTCGATATCGATTACGCTCAGATCGAACTGCAGGAGGCTTTCGCTGGCGGCGATAGTGCGATCGTAGATGGCTTCGGCCGAGTCGCACCCGTTGAGATCGACGGCCACCTCGTTGAGGGCATGGAGGGTCCGTTCTCGCTCTTTGTGAGCGGTGATGTTGCGCGTGATGCCGACGATTCGATCGACAGCCCCGTTCTGGTCGAAGATCGGCTCAGCTTGCACCCAGACCCAGCGTGGATAATCTTCGGCTTCGTTGATCCTGTACTCGAACTCCGCCGGCTCGCCTGCCGAAAGGGTATCCATGACGGTTTTGACTCGCTTTCGATCCTCTGGATGGACGGCGTCGAGGAATCGCGTGGGAGCCGTATGGAGCTGCTCAGGCGTCGTGCCGAAGATCGGTTCGACGGCGGCGTTGACGAACAGCAGGTCGTTCCAGTCGGCGGAATACATCCAGAGTACATCGTTTGATCTGTCGGCTAACTCCTGCACCTGTGGATCGCTCCGGTCGCCCACGGGGGTCTTTCGGTACCATTCGACTGCATCAATGATCCGGTCGGCCAACACATCGTGGTGGTCGGAACCTGTCTTTGACAAGTACTCGGTGATGCCGGTAGTGACAGCATCGATGGTGAGTTCCTCGTCGTCCAGATCAGTGAATAGAATAATTGGCAGTTCGTCCCGCTCTCGGCGGACCAGTTTTAGGAGGGCCGAGCTGTCCATCCCCGGCAGCTCGTACTCGGTGATGAGGCAGTCGATCTTGGGGCCCTCCGCGGCGAGTAACTCAATGGCGTCAGCTGTGTTGGATTCGGTGATGACCTCGATGCGCTCGTCTGCACGTTCGAGACGGGTGGCGGTGAGATCCGCGAACTGGGGATCGCCATCGATGTAGAGCACGCGGATCGGGGATTTCATAGCTAGGTGCATACATCTATCAGTGGATAGTCGTTCTGGCCCCACAACAGAGATTCTCGTTTACGGTGGCCAGCGTCCTCTCCCGAGCCTGTAGCTAAATTGACGCAAACTAGGTGAGCACCTCCTCGGTACTCACTCTATGTTATCTTCATACGAGCACTTACAACTCATTGCACTTTCCAGAGTATCCCGTCTTCAACCAATTCGCGCTCGGTATCAGCTGTAATTAGCGAATTTATCCTATGGGATCGTAAACTGAACGTGACCCGAGTAGAGTCCCATAGGGATTTGAAAATAGAAGTACTGACTTTAGCTCCCACTTCGAATTGTCTGTATCGACTTCATCACGCACAAAATAATACAGAATCCAAACTATAGGACCACCGAGAAATGAGCCGAACCCCCAAGCGAGAGTGGACGACTTCCACGGTTGTTCGCATCTTGGGAAATAAGAAACGCAACAGTGAGTACAAGAACTAAGAATTCCGGCCGAGCAGGAGACCGGCAAAAAGACGTCTCTAACACTCTGATGGTTGCGTAAGACGTTCTTCACGGCCAGTAGCTTTAATCACATCGGCTGACATTCCTCAGGTGGCAGGGGGGATTGACTATCGTCGTAGATAGAGTTCGTCCGACTTGAGACATCTGACACCCTTGCCATCGGTTGAAATTAGCCACCGTCGACCCCACTTGACACGCCGATTTCAATCACCCATCAATGGGCTCACCACCCATTGAATGGGGGCTCTACACCGATCCCGTCATCACTTTTGGCAGGCTTGTACTCCTGTATTCTGCCAGATCCAATACCAATTGAACCGATCACGCTGTCAGTGTTGCAACAGAGTCCGATGGGGGTGTTACGTGACGTGAGCGGTGATTGCGAATTCATACCTGTTCGAGATCCTTGCTGCAGGCCTGGATGTTCAGATTACCGGGTTACACTCTACACTCCAACAGGTCGCTGACCGGCACCGATCTTACCGCGATGGGATTAGCGAGTCCGCAATCAAGACCGAAGCAGCAAACGAATCATCAAGACTGCGAACGCTGCTCGCCGCGTGCTCGATGTTAATGGTCGAAAGGTTGCGATTCTTCGCCAACTTGCCGCACAACCAGATCATGTGCTTCCACGCGACCGAATCGATGCTGAACACGATGTGACGACAGGCCGTATTTCGCAGTTGATCCGAAACGACGATGAGTCCGATATCGTCTGCGTCAACGGCGTTCCCAATGTAACTGTCATCACCTATGAGTCGAGCTTATGGTGTTGATAGCCCGTGAACGCCCGTGCAACGTTGATTCGGTCTAGTGCCCGACGGCTGGGCGCGATATCGGACAGTGGCTCGGTTTGCGCGTAGCCGAACGTATCGATCCATTAGGCGTTCTCTCGCTCGAGAAGCACGTGGTCGAAAACGAGTGTCTGTAGCGGCCCTGATTTCGTCGACTCGAGGATCGTAACGCCGGCCTCGAGTGCGGGCAACTCGGGGATTGGTTGGTCAGACGGCGATTGCAACGCGTTGCTCGCAAGGTGAGGTAGATAACCGTCGGTGAGCCGATTCCAATACTTCCGATACTGGGCTGCCAATTGAATTGCCTTCATTTTTCGAGATCAGTGCGAACAGTACGCTGATTTTATTTCTGACAATATCCTATATGACGGCCGATAGGTTTTATTTAGGCTGGCTAAAAGGGCCATTCAGCGGCCGGTGACACTGACACCGCACCTGAGAAATCATTATCGGCCGCTCAGGGGGCTTCAAGTTCCACTTAACCGTCCCAATTGACACCCACCCTTAATCAGGGAAAATTTCGCGTCGGCTCACCACCGACGTATTCTCAGACGAGAGTTCTTATCGAAAGTTGCAGCCAACGTCGACGGTGCCTGACTGGAAACCACAGGCAGTTCCAATTTACCTGAAGCAATCGTCGAGTACGGCCATTACGAACGCAGTCCATGATTCCGGAGGTAGATCCGCTAGTACCTTGCCTCGAAAATCAATCCTACTGAGTTGTACTCGATCAGGCCTTTTGGTTCAGGTTATAGTAGCCCATATCAGCAGTCCTGAAACTTGAGTGAAAATGTAATCAACATATGTATATAGGAACAGTTTTGACAGTATTCCATGAAGAAATACCGGCTTCGGTTGTACAGTGTTGTTGGGCTGATATTGCTTGCCCTCGGAGTTATTATGGTGTTTTATGGCCACCAAGGTATTGTGGAATATGAGTCGATGTCTGGTGAATTTGCTCGGACATTTTCGGGTGACCACCAAGACCAGTATGAGCGGTACTGGTGGACACGTACTATTGGCGTAATCATCGCTATTGTTGGTGGTATTGACCTCCTTAGTACCGTTCAGGATTCAGAGTAATCCGGCCATATATCAGTATTACTGATATTTTTCTTACGAAGCCGGAACCAACATCGATGATGTACGACTGTACGCCACAGGAGGATCTGATTGTCGTCGAAGCACTCGTCGAGTTTAGCCATCGCGAACGCGATCGCCAACCAGGTCGATCAGCACGAGCGTGGGTGACGGCGAAAGAAATCGCTGCGAGTCACGGGTTCGACTTCTCGAGTCGGCCGACCTACGAGGAGATCACCGACCAGTCAGGTCACGATGAACACCACCCCGTCGTCGACCTCGACGTCGTACGTCGGAACGGCGTACTGCTCGGCGTCGATATTCGTTCCCGTCGTGACGTCGAAGATCCAGCCGTGCCACGGACAGACGACGTGTCGCTCTTCGTCATCGTACCCCCACTCGAGGTCATCGTCGACTGTCACCCGACCCTGGGTCGGTCCCTCACAGAGCGGACCGCTCTGATGCGGACAGAAGTTCGCGAGTGCGTAGTACTCGCCGTCAACGTTGAATACGGCGATTTCGACGCCTTTGACCTCGGTGAGGACGCGCTCGCCCGGTTCGGCGATCGTAGATTCGTCGGTGACTTTGTGACGCCCACACATACGAATCAGATGTCGAAAAGCTCGAGCGCCGTTTCACCCATGATCTGGCTGATACTGTCACCGTCGAGGCCTGCACACAGCGGATTGTACAGCTCTTCGGGTGTATCGAAGTCGGGGTGTGGGTGGTCCATCGCGAACAGCAGTGTCTCCTCGCCGCCGGCCATCTCGACAATCGAGGCGAGGTGGTCATTGCGTTCGGTGTGCCCGAGCGGCTGGGACGTGATGTAGAAGTGCTCTTTGATGTACTCACTTGGCATCCGACGCAGCAATGGGACGTCCTGCGAGTTCTGGAGGTAGTGATCGTCGAGTCGCCACATTAACCACGGCAACCACTCGATTCCACACTCCTGGAGAACGAACTCGAGGTCTGGGAACCGCTCGGGAACGCCTTGACAGACCAACGAGATGAGGTGCCACATCGACTCGACTGGGAACGTGAACGCATGGTCCTCGAGGAAGGTTTCGGCCCACTGACGCTGGATTGGGAAGACGGCGGACGCACCGTTGTTCCCACTGTGCATCACGACCGGGAGTCCGTGGTCTTCGGCCGCTTCGTAGATCGGGTCGTACCAGGTGTGTCCGGCGGGCGGGACGAGTCCGGACCCAGGTAACTGGATACCGACGATATCGTCTTCGCTCGCCATACGATCGATTTCCTCAGCTGCTTTGGCCGGTTTCTGGTGGGCGACTATCGCTGTCGCTCGGAACCCGTCGTGTACGTCAAGGAACGTGTCGGTCAGCCACGAGTTGTACGCCTGCGCGATTGCGGCGGCCGTCGAATCGTGGTTGACTGTCGCCAGGTTCAGGTTCAACCCTGGCGAAAGAATCGAGTAATCGATGTCGAACTGCTCCATTAGTTCGATCTTCACCGACGGTTCGCGAACCGGCGAGTTGACGATGTCTGACGAACCGGTCTCCTGGCCATCGAGGGGCCCCGGCGTCTGGCTGAACGCTGCGGTCGCACGCGTTGCGGAGTACACATCGCGCCGCGCGTCCGCCGCGTTCTCCAAGAACCGAACGACGCCCGGGTTCTGCCGTTCGACGTATGGAATGAGATCCTCGAGCGTCTCGGTGACGTGCGAATCCGTATCGACGATCGTCATGTCGGTAAGCGATCGTATCGACGTAGAACCGCGCTGTGACTCTACCATGTTTGGTATTGTCTCTGTATGGCCGTATAATGGTTCGGTTGACCGATAAGCGGTTTTTTGACACTCCGGCTGTATCTAGTCCCATGGACGACGACCGGGCTACAACCGACGACGAGATCGAACGACTGCGTTCTCGTCCACCCGGCCACGATTCCGACGATCCATACGAGGACGTTACACTCGAAACGCTTCCCGACTGGTGGGCACAGGCGGTTCGATTGTTCGAGAACCACAATCTGCGCCCGTTCCGTCCCTCTCGATTCGCCGACGGTGAGCTGACACACGAGGTTGTCGACCGACTCGAGCGCGATTTCGACGTCACCATTCGAATTGCCGGCGTGGACGTACGGTACGGCGATGACTGGACCGTCTTCGTCGACGACGAGCTGGTTGCGTCGATCCCCCGTCGGCGATCGCGGGATGGACATACCGTCTTCGAACGCTCGAGCGCGGAATTCGAGTCAATTATTCGGTCGGGCGTCGGTGACCAGTGATGGAGATAGCAGCGTATCATCGTTTTTAGCGTCATCCAGTGACAGCGCGTATCCACGCCGTAAACGATGACGAAACGCACATTACGTTCTTCGAGGACCCAACTCCTGGGGAGGATTCTGTTGAGTTAGAAGCGGTCTCTAGTGAGGAAGACCTAGATGAATATGGTGAGTTAGCGATTCGTGTCGGGGATAGTGACGAGGAGGAACTCACCGAAGACCCAGTATCCGTTGGCCACGTTCAGGGAGAGTATCCGTTGGCCACGTTCAGCGAGGCACAGAGATGAGGAAATCATAACAACGATCCAGGAACCTGGGGAGTTCGATCCTGATGCAGATATCACTGTAAGTGAGACCGTTGAGGATTCAGACTCAGTTCTCCCGGCCGAGTTCTCGTCTTCCGAGATACAACGCTAAAGGGGAACGCTCTCGGTGAATTAGCGATTCACTGCTACTACTCGATGAGTCCGCCGATTGCTGATTGGGTTGTTGAAAGTGCCCGACGTCGGTCACTGGTACGTTCGCTGGTCGTTCGCCCGGCGGCGCGACTGACATCGGTTCTCGGACTCACAGGAGGCATAGTCAAAAAATAGCGGCGAATTGAAAACGCGGACACACCCCTCGGTGCCGCTGTATAGATCCAAAGGTGAAGCTGTGAAACCAATACTCAAGTGATTGAGTTAAGGATTTCACATAAGGCCCCTAATATAGACAATCAATGGCCAGTAACTTTAAATACTTCGCCTGCGAAAAGTCCATTAAGGGTATTGATTGCAAACTTGTTCAATCGGTATTGAACAAAAACACCTTCTCGAGATGAACGGCACTTGCTGTTCCAACGCAGTAATGACTTTCTGCGCGGTTCTCTTACCGATATCTGGAACCAAGTGTTTGCTTCTGGTCGAACACACCCTTGACTCGTTACAGCGGCAACACGGGGTGTGTGTCTCCCAATACAGCGGCAACACGGGGTCTGGTTTCCTATAGTGAGTCCGTCTCTATGCAATTCTATTGGCTATACAGCGGAAACGTGGTGTGTCTCCTCAAGTTATAAACTATCGTGACTATGATGTAATCGAATAGCTCTATCACTCCTATACAGCGGCACTCGGGGGTCCTTACCCACTATACAGCGGAACCGTGGGGTGGAAAGTACACTAATACAGCGGCACTCCGGGGTGTCATATACCGGGTATAGACACTCAAACCCGGGAATAGGCACCTATAAAGCGGCACTCCGGTTCCGAACGTTTAAGCCGAATGAGTGTGACATCCCACCAAGGGAATGTCGGATTCGGTCAACTACTTTGGAAGCGAAAACGAGATTTTCCGGAACAAGGAGCTGTTGCAGGTCTCACACCTACCCGATGGTGATCGAATAATTGGCCGTGAAGACGAGTTGACGCAATTAGCGAATGCGATCAAGCCAGCAACACGTGGGAACACACCCAACAACGTTCTCGTGTACGGCAAGACTGGAACTGGAAAATCTCTGTGTTCGAAGTTCATTACCAATCAAGCAATCAATCAGGCCTCAGCGAACGGCAACTCGATCGGTGTCGCCTATGTCGACTGCCTACAGGAATCGACTGAAACACAGGCCGTCCAATCGATCGGCCATCAACTCAACGAACCAACTGTGACGGACGTTTCAATCCCTCACTCCGGATTGAGCACATCTGAATACTACCGCCGTCTCTGGGAAATCGTCGATGACCGATTCGATGTCGCCCTAATCATTTTGGACGAGGTCGACAAGATCGAAGACGATGATATCCTGATGCAACTTTCCCGTGCGGTGGAATCAGGAAAACTTACTGAGAGCACTGTCGGCGTCATCGGCATTTCGAACAAAGTGCGATACAAGGAATCACTCGACGAGCGGATCAAATCGAGTCTGTGCGAACGTGAGTACGTCTTTTCACCGTATGATGCGACTCAAATTCGCGAAATTCTCAACTCTCGATCTGATGCCTTCCACGAAGACGTCCTCGACGATGCAGTGATCCCACAGGTGGCTGCACTTGCGGCTCGAGAACACGGTGACGCACGGAAAGCAATCGACATCCTCCGCTTTGCAGGTGAGATTGCCGAAGAAAACGGCGACAACACTGTCACTGAGGAATGCGTCGAACAGGCCCACGAACGCGAAGAGACGAGTCGCCTTGCAGAACTCATCTCAAAGAGCCCGAGCCATGCGAAACTCGTGCTCGAGGCAATGGCGTTCTTGACCCAGCAAGAAGGTGATGACGATGCTCCGATCAAGACGAACGAAGTCTACGATCTCTACAAACGACTGTGCGATCGAGATGGCTCTGATCACCTGAAACTGCGGCGTGTCCGTGATATCCTCTCGGAACTCGAATTTCTCTCGATCATCGATCAAGAGCGTAAGTGGGCTGGAAAGGGGAAAGGAAACTATATGGAGAATCGATTGATCGACGACCCAGAGGTCATAATTGCAGCCTGCAACGAATCGGAGTGAGCCAGATTTGTTCTTTGATCGGGCGTTCCGAATCACAATTTTCTACGCGTCTTGAATCGTGCGAACCTCCTACTCCCTGTCTGTGTGGTCGTCCTTCTTCAGGACCCACACTGGAGTCGTTGTTGCGCGGACATTTCCGGTTGGCTCCAGCGCAAATGCGTTGGTTGCCGTCGTGTTGAGAGCGGTGCTGGCCCCCAATCTTCGTTTGTACGACGGTGGCTCGAGAGTTACGTGACGTCGAATGGGTTCGTGAGATTCGCTAATACACGTACTCCGGTCCCTCTGTGAACGCAAAGCGCTCCTCGACGTCGTCTTGGACGGTGAACCCGAGGCCGGGCCTCGAGGGGGCGACCACCCGTCCGTCATCGATCTCGAAATCTTCCTCGAAGAAGTCCCACAGCATCGGCATGTACGGCGCCTGGGGAACCTCGAGGATGTGGCAGTTCGGTAGGGCCATCGCGAGATGGATGCTGGCCGCAAGGAGCACGGCGCTGCCCCAGGCGTGTGGAATCGTCTGGACCCCTCGCGCCGATCCCATCGCGGCGACCCGCCTGATCTCCGTGAACCCGCCCGCTCGAGCGACGTCCGGTTGGAGGATGTCGGTCGCGTCGTGCTCGAGGAGACTCCGATAGTCGAACCGGGTGAACTCGCTCTCGCCCGTCGCGATCGGAATCTCCGTCGACGCGCGGACCTCGGCCAGCGCCGCGTGGTCGTCCGGCGTCACCGGCTCTTCGAACCACCCGATGTCGTACTCCTCGAGTCGGTTGGCCAGTCGAATTGCCGTCGTGACATCCAGCGAGCCGTGGGCGTCGACCATGATGTCGATATCGTCGCCGAGCGTCTCTCGGGCGGACTCAACCCGCGAGACCGTGTGCTCGATCCCGAAGTCGTCCTCGCCGACGACGCGCATCTTGACCGCGTCGAACCCGTGTTCGTCGACGTACCCCTGTAACTGAGGCCCGGCCTCCTCGCCTGGTGCCCAGCCGCCGCTGCCGTAGGCCTGCACCGAATCGCGAGCGGCACCGAGCAGCTTGTAAATCGGTTGCTCGAGGTGTTTCCCTAAGATATCCCAGAGGGCGATATCGATCCCGGAAATCGCCTCGAACGTGATCCCGCGACGATCGTACCGGGGCTGTGTGTAGCCCCGCTCCAAAGCAGGTTCAGTTCTCGAGCCGTTGTAGAGTTTCGACCAGAGTCGCTCGACGTAAGTCGGATCTTCACCGACCAACGCCGAGCGTAGGCTGTCTTCGACGATCGCTTTCACGACCGAGGGCGTCCCGAGCGAGGTCCCGATGCCGGTGATCCCCGCGTCGGTATCGACGTAGATCAGCGTCGCGTCGTTTTTGACTCTGGCCCCGAAATCGCTGCGAAACTGGTGTTCCTCCGGAATCGTTGCCGATAGCGGAACTGCACGGACGTCTGTTATCTCCATCGTCCAGTGTGGTATGATAACAATGTGTATAAATTATGTCGGTCGGGTGCGAACGGCTCGATCCGAACTCACCACTGTGGTACGACAGGCACCGTTAGGAGAATACGACTCCCCACAATGCGTCTTCGAGAATGTCGGTGTCTACCACAGCGAGAATTGACCGGTACTCGAACAAAGTGAACGGGAATTGGTATCGTGCAAACTTATGCTACATGTTGGCATACGAACGGCATTGAGGATTCGCCGACCGTTACGTCCGACTTGATACGGTGCCAGGGAAAGGCAATTGACGACGAAGAATGGATCTGTGACTTCCTGTCCGGGCAAGAAACCGGCGTTCTTGGGCTGATTGATGAGGAGGCACCTCACCTCGTGACGCAACTGTTCGTCTGCGAGGACGACGCAATTTATGTTCACGGTGCGAGAGACGGTCGCGCCTACGACATCGTCGAGCGTGGCGACGAACCGCCGGCGTGTTTCACGACGAGCGAGATGGGGCGATTCATTCCAGCGGACGAGCCAGTAAGCTTCACCGTCGAATACGCGAGCGTCGTTGCCTGCGGGTCGATTGACCTCCTCACGACGCGTGCTGAAAAGCGGGAGGTACTCGAGTCTTTCATGGACAAGTTCGCCCCACAGCTCACCCCTGGCGAGGACTACGATCTGATGAGTAACGAGTCGATCGACCGGACAGCCGTCTATCGACTCGACGTGGAGGGCTGGAGCGGCAAGCGCGGCGAGAAGCCGGCCGATGAGCCGGGTGCGTACGAGTCGCCGCTTCGGTGATCGCTACGAGAGACGGTCCGGAGCGATCTGTGTCCCGTGTCAACGAGTAACTTATTACGCCCGAGTGAGACGGAAGACGGTACGAACAGACAATGAGAGCCCGTACCCCCGAGCACCGACGGTACGTCGACACAGGGGCGGAAAGCCAGCCACTGACCGAACCGTCTGCGATCGCTCACGACCGCCACACCGGAGAAATCGATGACTGACGCGAGTAGACCCGCTCCACGTGAGCACGAGGACGACCACGTCGAACGGATGCTCGACCTGCTTTCGGACCCCGATATCGACCACGTCTTCGCCGAATTTTCCGACATCAACGGCATCTCGCGGACCAAACAGCTGCGCACCGACTACTTCCTCGACTCGTGGGCGTCCGGGTTTTCGGTCAATCTCTTGCTTCTCGCACAGACGCCGCGCAACGCCGTCCCCGAGGGCTCCGGTGTCGGCGAGGAAATCGACTACGGTGACGGGACACTTCGTCCGATCCCGCACACGGCGCGTCGCCTCCCCTGGCGCGACGACGCCGCACGCGTTCTCTGTGATGTCGTCGACGGCGACGAACCCGTCGACGCTTCCCCGCGGACCGCACTCGCGCGGGTACTCGAGTCCACCCCCGACGAGTTCGAGTTCACCGTCGGGAGTGAACTCGAGTTCTACCTGCTCTCCGAAACGGAGGAAGGGTACGAGCCGGTCACCTCCCACAAACACGAGTGCATCTCCTGGGCGACTGAGGAGGTCTCGGCCTACTACAACGATCTGGCCGCTTGGAGCGACGAATACGGCGCCTCGGTGACGTCGCTCATGCACGAACACGGGGCCGGCCAGCTCGAAGTATTGTTCGAGTACGGCACTCCGATGGGACAGGCCGACGACACGTTTGACTTTAAGCGACTCGTCAAGCAAACCGGTCGGTGTCACGATCTCTGGGCGACGTTCATGGCCAAGCCGTTCGGCGGGCGAGCGGGAAGCGGCTATCATCTGCACGTCGGGGCGTTTCGAGACGGTGAGAACGTATTCGAAGCCGACGACGCAGATGTGGTCGCCAATAACGACGATTCGGGCTCCCTCTCACAGACCGGCCGCCAGTTCGTGGCCGGTATCGTCGATCACGCAGAAGCTCTTGCGGCCCTCGGAACCCCTACTATCAACGGCTTCAAGCGCTACGAGCGAGGTTCGTTCGCACCGTACACCGCCTCCTGGGGATATGACAACCGCATGACCGGGGTCCGAATCCCCTCGGGCACGACTCGCATCGAGAACCGAATCCCGAGTGCAGATGCTAACCCCTACATCGTCATCGCGGCCACCATCGCGGCCGGCCTCGACGGAATCGAACGCGAACTCGAGCCCGAGCCCCCTGTTTCCGGCGACCCTGCAGGCGACTGGCCGCCGCTGCCGCAGTCGCCCGAATTCGCACTCGCCGCACTCGAGTCCGACGACACGCTGACAGCCCGCCTCGGCGACGAGTTGATCCAGGCGTTCGTCGCCGCCAAGCGAGCAGAACTCGAGTCATTCCGCGACACCGTGACCGACTGGGAACGAGAACAGTACGTAAAGACTCTATGACGTCGAAGTAGTATAAATTCACGTATGTTCTCTTCTTTCCGTATCCGTCTGCACCCTCCCTACCATGTCGCTCCTCGTCAGAGTCATTACGGACGCACACTAGGTATGGGCCAATGATACTCGTCCTCGATCTGGAAGTGGAACCCGATTACCGCTATCTCGCTCCAGAGATTGCTCGCCTGACTCCAGGGGAGACGGAGTATCGGGTGTTCGTCGACGAGCCGATCCTTCCAGACCTGGAATCGTTCGACGGCGTCGTTCTGAGCGGCAGTACCGCGAGCGTTTACGACGACGAGCACGCTGATTGGATCGAACCGGCCGAAACCCTCGTCCGCCGCTGTCGCGACGAAACGGTTCCCTTGCTCGGCGTCTGCTTCGGTCACCAGCTGATCCATCAAGCACTCGGCGGCGTCGTCGAACGGGACGAACGCCGCGCCACGTTCGTCGAACTCGAGTCCACCGACAGGGACGACCTCGCACTCGCCGATCTCGATCCCATCGTTCCGGTTCTACACGCCGACTTCGTCGTCGATCCAGCCGACGCACTAGCGTCCACCGCGCGGACCGACTACAACGCGCATTTCTGCAGCCGACACGCGGATGCGCCGATCTGGACCGTCCAGTTCCACCCCGAGTTCACCGAGCGCGTCCGCGATGAACCGAGCGATTGGGCCGACGGCTCCCACTCGTTCGACGACTCGAACGCGACGCGGGTACTCGAGAACTTTGCGCAGTACTGTCGCGAAGCGACATAGACCAGATCTAGTGGTACTGGCGCGGACGGAGCGACTACTTTTACCGAGGCTGTTGCAGAACTGTGCGAAATATCGACGCACCTCCGGCGGTGTTTAGCGGGTGAGTTCGGTATTGGTTTCTGACTCGACCGCTTCGAGTACCTCCTACTCGAACACCGTCGGACCGTATCGTTCGTCCATTTCCTCTCTCGTCCTCATCTAATCGGTTCTAATCTCTATACTAGTTCCCCTGAAAGTCACGTTGACAAACCTTCATCTTCAATACAATTGATAACATATGACAAGACCAGCATGTACGACCCTGTGGCTGACTCCGAAGAGGCAGAGCGAAAACCCATCGCCCCGCGACTCGAGCAGATTGAGGGGACGCGTATCGGGTTGTTCGACAACGGGAAGCCGGCGGCGGAGCCGTTGCTAGACGTCGTCGAGGAGCGCCTCGAGGAAGCGTATCCAACCGTAACGGTCGATCGGTACGCCGTCGCCCATCTCAACCGCATTAAGAACGAAGAGGAGATGGCGGACATCGAGGCGTGGGCCGACGAGAATCTCGACGCCTGCATCGGCGCTATCGGCGACTGTGGTTCCTGTACGAAGTATCTCGTTTACGGCATCGAGGCGGTCGAACGAAGCGGTACGCCGGGCGTCGGCATTGTGGACGAGGGCTTCGCGCTCGACTGGGACACCAACGCTCGCGACTTCGGCCGTGATATGCGCTACTACACGTTGCCGGCGATCTCGGAAGTAGTCGACCGTGATCGCTTCCGCGAGCAGATTACCGCCGATGTCCTCGACAACATTCTCGAAGAAGTGACGCGGCCGCCGTCACCCGAGGAGCAGGCCACCGAGGACGCAGAGTCTGACAAGACGGTCGTCGCTGGGGGGGATCGGTAGACCCATGAGCCAACAGAAAACCGATATCGAGAGTGTGACGACGTCGTTCTACCGCAAGGGGAAGACCGACGGCCTGCCGGTCGTACCGCCGACCGAGGAACGCGTCGATAAGATGCTCGAGGGGACCGACTTGCCGCGCGACGACGTGATCGGCCGACTCGGGACCCGCGAGGGTGCCCTCACGGTCGAGAAATTGGCGGTCAACGGTGTGATGGCCGGTTGTCTGCCGATCCACATGCCGTTGTTAGTCGCCGGCGCGCGGGCGCTGGCAGATCCCAAGTCCAACGCCATCCAAGCGTCGGTCAGCACCGGCTCGTGGGCCTACCTCTTCGTCGTCAACGGCCCTATTCGGCGAGCGCTGGAGGTCAACTCCGACACCGCCGCGTTCGGCCCCGGCTTCCGCACTAACCAGACGGTCGGGCGGGCGCTTGGCTTGGCATACAAAAACACCGCCCGCATCCATCCCGGTGAGAAGGAGATGGCAACCATCGGCAACCCGTTCAAATTCAGCCTGATCGCCGGGGAGAACGAGGAGCGCAGCCCCTGGGAGCCGCTGCACGTCGAGCGCGGCTACGACCGCGACGACAGCACGATCACGTTCGCGGCACCCAATAACTTCCTCCAGTACAAGTTCGAAGCGGGTCCGCGAGGCGACCAGGAGATGGTCGAGAGCTTGATCCGTAACACGCCGCCCCACATGGTCGGGCTCAAGACCGAGACGGCCAACGAGCGCTACGAAGGTGCCCAACTCGAGGTGTACTACGCGCTCTGTCCGTACAACGCTCAAGAACTCGAGGATTACACGAAAGCCGAGATCAAGGAGTACATCTCCGAAAATGCCCTCCGACGGGCCGAAGAGGTGTCCGGTCTCGGCGGCGGTAGCGCCAGGGACGACGGGTTGCAGTCGCTCTGGCGGCGACAGTTCGCTGACCCCGACCGCATCAAACTGTTCGTAACCGGCGGGAGCGGTCGGTTCAACGCCGCGATGGGGCCGACCCTCGGGGGTCCGACGACGAAACGCGTCGAACTGCCCGACGACTGGGAGGCGCTCCTCGAGCGCTACGGCGACGAACTCGACCGCGAGTGGGGACAGCCGAGCGACGACTAGCTTAGATGGTGTACGATTACGACCTCCTCGTGATTGGCTCGGGGCCGGCAGGGTTAGCCGCTGGCATCGAAGCGGGCCACCACGGGGTAGAGGCGGTTCTATTCGAGCGGGAGTCCGTCGGCGGTGAACTCGTCAACCGCCACACTCTCGAGAACCTTCCCGGTCGCTCCGAATCCACGGGTCCCGAACTCCGCTCGACGCTGGTCGACCAACTCCGTGATGTCGGCGGCCAGGTCCAGCTTGCGGCCGTCGACGACATCCGTCAGTTGGACGGTGAGGCGGCAAACGACGACGGCACTCCGGATCGTGCCGATGACGGAGAACGCGTCGGCTTCGAGATCGATACGACAGCGGGTACCTACAGCACCCGGACCGTCATCGTCGCCACCGGCGGTCGGCCGATCCGGCTAGACGTCCCCGACGCAAATGCGTACCGCGGTCGCGGTATCTTCAACTGTGCCATGTGCGACGGACCGCTGTACGCCGGCGAACGTATCGCCGTCTCCGGTGGGGACAAATGGGCGCTGACCGACGCGCTCTATTTGACCGAGCACGCAGAACGCGTCGTGATCATCGAGGAGGGGCCGAAACTGTCCGCCGGTGAGACGCTTCGCGAGAGGGTCGACGACCATCCGGACATCGAGGTACGGACTGACACCGAGATTAGGGGCGTCAGTGGTGACGACGTCCTCGAGCGGCTCGAACTGTTCGACCGCACCCAGGGAACCGAGTCCGTCGAAACCGTCGGCGGATTGTACGTTCAACACGGCGTCGAACCGGAGGCGTCGTTCCTCCCGGAGTGGATACCGCGGACCGACTGCGGCGCCGTCGTCGTCGATCCGTCGCTCGAGACGGCGGTTCCCGGACTGTTCGCCGCTGGCGACGTTCGGCAGTCCTCGCCGCAGTCGATTACCACTGCTCTCGGCGACGGCGTCACCGCCGTCCGGTCGGCATCGGTGTATCTTGATGAGTGAATACGCGGCGGTGAAAAGCCAGCATCGGCGTTTCCCATCGAACGAGCGAGAACGACGACCGCTCCGAGGCCGTATTCTTCGTCGACGATCTAGCCATCTGTAACTCTCAGAGCCTATCTCTGGAGATCAGGACTCCGGACATCACCAATTCAGTGATTCACTAATTCAGTGATTCACTAATTCAATGATTCAGTGATCCATCTACCTAACACCCCTCATAGATTCAGCCGAATTAATCTCGGGCCACCTGTTCACTTTTCAAAGTAGCTCCACGAAACACTGAGTTCTGTGCGATGGTCTACAGAAGAGCAAGGCGAGTGCCTCGGGGCTTGACCCCGAGGCAGTTCACCGCGTGGTCCAGCCGCCGTCGGCTGCGAGTACAGTTCCGGTGACGAAGCTTGCAGCGTCGCTCGCGAGGAACACGACTGGACCCGCGATCTCTTCCGGTTCGGCGAATCGATCGAGCGGTGTCCGGTCGATTACCGATTGTCGAAGTTGCTCGTTTGACTCGAGTTCCTCGGTGAGTTCCGTCGAGACGTACCCGGGGGCGATTGCGTTCACGCGGACGTCCGGCGCCCAGTCGAGGGACATGCTCTTTGTGAGACCGACGAGGCCGTGCTTGGAGGCGACGTAGGGGTGTTGCCGGGGAAGGCCGACTAATCCACCGACACTTGCGACGTTGATCACCGTGCCACCGTCGGATTCGAACAGTTCGTCGGCGGCTGCCTGTGTGACTTCGTACGCGCCGTTCAAGTTCACGTCGAGGACGCGGTCGAGACTGTCGGTGGAGACGACTTCCGGGCGACCGAGCGCGTCGTCGGGATTGAACCCCGCATTGTTGACGACGATATCGATTCCGCCGAATTCGTCTTTCGTGCGTTCGATGATGTTCGCAACGGCGTCGGGGTCGGTGACGTCAGCTGAGACTGCGAGAGAATCGCCGCCAGCGGATTCAATTTCATCTGCGACTCGCTCGATTTCGTCGGTCGACCGGGCCGAGGGAACGACCGCCGCGCCAGCGTTTGCGAGACCGATTGCGATGGCCCGTCCGATACCGCGCCCACCGCCGGTTACCAGTGCGACTCGCCCAGTGAGGTCGAATTGTTCGTTCATTGTTGGTATTTACTGTCGATTTGATCGCGAAGTATTTTCTTGTCGAACTTTCCTGTCGCCGTCTTCGGGATGGACTGGACTTCCGCTATCTCGTCCGGGTACCACCACTTCGGTTGCTCGAGCTCGTCGTCGAGGAACTCCAACAGTTCCGTTTCGGACGGGTTGGCGTCCGCTGCGGTCACGACGCAAGCGAATGGCCGTTCCTGCCACTTCTCGTGAGGAACGCCGATGACGGCTGCTTCGACGACGTCCGGGTGGGCTATCAATGCGTTCTCGAGTTCAATCGACGAAATCCACTCGCCACCGCTTTTGATGACGTCTTTCGTTCGATCGATGATCTCGATATAGCCGTCGTCGTCGACGCAGACGATGTCACCAGTCTTGAGCCAATTACCGTGAAAGTCTTCCTCGTTGGCGTCAGGACGGTTGTAGTATTCGGTGATGACGGTCGGGCCGCGGACCCACAACTCGCCGACGGATCGTCCGTCCCAGTCGACCTCGTTGCCGTCGTCGTCGACGACGCGCATCTCGAGGCCGGGTGAGAGGAGCCCCTGCTTCTTTCGCTTGTCGTATTTTCGACCGGAATCCCACTGCTCCATGGTGGATTTCGGTCGTGAGACCGAGCCGATACTCATCGTCTCCGTCATTCCCCACGCGTGTTCCATCGTGACGTCGAACTCCTCGTCGTACCGGCGCATGACTCCCTCGGGGGCCGCACTTCCGCCGACGACGATCCGTTCGAGACTCGAGAGGTCTCCGCCGTGTTCGTCGACGTGCTCGAGCAAGTTGATCCAGACGGTCGGAACGCCCGCGGTCATCGTGACGTCCTCTCGCTCGATCAGTTCGAGAAGATCTGCTGGTTCGGGTGACGGGCCGGGATAGACCTGCGTGGCACCGGCCATCGTCGCGGCGTACGGGAACTCCCAGGAATTGACGTGAAACATCGGGACGACGGGCATGACGACGTCGGTTTCGTCGATGTGTAGCCCAGCCGGTGTCATCACCATCATGGCGTGGGCGTAGATCATCTTCTGGGTGTACTCGACACCTTTCGGCCGACCGGTCGTTCCCGACGTGTAACACATTCCGGCGGGGTAGTCCTCCTCGAGGTGAGGGAATTCGTTGTCGGCGATCGGGTCCGCTTTCTGAAGCAACTCTTCGTACGCGATCGCGTCGACGTCCGTTTCGGGTACCGAATCGGCCATGACAACGACCGTCTCGACCGGGAGGTCGTCCCACAGCCGTTCGATCGTTTCGAGCGGTTCGCCGGGGTCAACGAACAGAACGTCGTCGTCGGCGTCCTCGATAATGTGAACGATATCGTCGTCGCCGAGCATCACGTTGATCGTATGCAGTTGTGCACCCGATAGCGGCGCAGCGAAGTACGTCTCGAGGTGACGGTGGTGGTTCCAGCCGAACGTCCCGATCCGATCTCCCGGCCCGAACTCGCGCTCCAGCAGTGCACCAACGAGCGACCGGACGCGGGTGCCGAACTCGTGGTACGTGTAGTCGGTGATCCCGTCGTGCGTTCGAGAGGCGATGCGCTTCTCGGGAAAGAGATTCGTCGGTCGCCAGAAGAACGGTCGAAGCGTCAGCTCAGTCATTTGTTTGTGAGTCGGATCGCGCGGTCTGGTTCGCGGAGCCATCTCCGCTCGTGACTTCGCGGTCGATGCGGTCGATCATTTCGTCATCATCCTTCGTTCGTGGTAGTTACTTCCACCCATATGAAACTCGTCGTTCCCTCCCGCTACCCGTGTGGTGAGTCGACGATTTCGCCGGACGAACGCTCGACAGTGTCCTGAGCGGGAACGAACCAACCGGACGCCAGGCGGATCGGAACGAGCAGTCCGCAGTGCCGGTACGGCCTCGAGTCTGCGAACCGATCACTGCTCCGCCATCACACCTCTTCGCGTTCCTCGAGTTTGTACCGTTGAACCTTCCCCGTCGCGGTTGTGGGGAGTTCGTCGATGAATTCGATTTCCCGGGGGTAGGCGTGCCTCGCTAGGCGCTCCTTGACGTGTGACTGGAGGTCCTCGAGCGTCGACTCGGCATCGTCTGGCGTCTCGACTGGGACCACGAACGCTTTGACGAGCTGGCCGCGCTGCTCGTCAGGGACACCGATGACGGCGGCTTCGGCGACGATTGGATGCTCCATGAGGCTGCTCTCGACCTCGAACGGCCCGATGCGGTAGCCCGACGAGATGATGACGTCGTCGCTTCGTCCCTCGTACCAGAAGTACCCGTCGTCGTCTTTCCGCGCCAGGTCGTCGGTGAGCAGCCAACCGTCGTGAAATGCGTCTTCGGTTTTCTCGGGCATCCCCCAGTACTCCTCCATGAGGACCCACTTCCTGGGTTTGACCGCGACCTCACCGAGTTCGTCGGTGCCGACCGGCTCCCTGGTTTCCGGGTCGAGGAGTTCGACCTCGTAGCCGGGACAGGGTCGACCCATCGACCCGATTTTGACGTCCATGTCGAGTCCGGCGTAGTTGTTGACGATCATCCCCGCTTCGGTGAGTCCGTACGTGTCGTGGACTTTGAGACCGAAGTTGTCCTCGAACCAGTTGTTCACTTCCGGGTTCAGCGCCTCGCCGGCGCTGCTCAGGACGCGTAAGCTCTCGAAAGAGTGCCCCTCGAGGAGATCCGCTCCAGCCGCGATGATCCCGCGGTAGGCACTCGGTGCTGCGCCCATAACGGTGATATCGTGTTCGTCGAGGATTTCGACCCATCGCTCCGCATCGAACTGTCCCGAGTGGAGGACGCGGGTCGCACCGAGCGCCATGGGAGAGAATCCTGCGGTGAAGAGTCCGTAGGACCAGCTTGGGTCTGCAGCGCCCCACACGACGTCGTCCTCGGTGACGTCCATCGCGTACGTCGTGTGCGGGTACAGAATCGGCAACACCTTGTGAGACATGACGACACCCTTCGGCGGCCCCGTTGTCCCGGAGGTGTACTGCATCGTAGACGGATCGTCCATACTGGTTCGAACGACGTCGAACTCGGACGATTGACGGTCGACGAGTTCGTCGTACGAGTAGTCGCTTGCGTCACCTTCCTCGTCACCGACTGCGATGAACTCGGGACCGACATCGATATCCAGTTCGGCGACCGTCTCGTCGTGATCGGTGTGGTACAACAGCAGGTCCGGTTCGCAATCGTTGATTCGGAACTCCAGGGCTTGCTTCTCGAACGCGGTAAACAGGGGAACGTGAATCGCGCCCGTTTTCCAGACGCCGAGAACGGTGACGATCGTTTCGGGTATTTTCGGGAGCAACGTCGTGACTCGATCGCCCTTTTCGACCCCGAGTTCCGTCAGCGCGTTCGCGACGCGGTTCGATGCGTCCCGTAGTTCTGCGAACGTGTACTCCGAGAGCGCTCCATCTTTCGAAACCCACGCGAAGCCGACGTTCCCGGACCCGGCGTGACGGTCACACGCCTCGTGTGCCATGTTCAGTTCCGCCGGTGCGTCCCAATCGTACGAGTCGAGTATCGCGTCCCAGTCGTACGACTCGTAGACACTCTCGTACTCGTCGCCTGTTAGCATACAACTTGGCGTTCGACCTTCCATCTCATATACTTACCGCCCGGTGTTCGTTCGAGGGGTGTATCGGCTCGGACGGGCTAGTCGAATCGGTATGGACTCGAGACGACACAGCCAGTTACCACGTCTCAGTCTTTATGATAACAGGTCACATAGCATACGCCGTATGGAAGCACGAGCCACAGTCGTAGGGGCCGGTATGACGAAATTCGGTCCTCACGACCAACCACTGTCGGAACTGTTCGCCGACGCCGCTTTGCCGGCGCTCGACGACGCTGGCATCGACCGAAACGAAATCGACGCGTTCTATCTCGGGAACACGCTCGGTGGAATGACGGAAAACGAGTCCCACCTCGCGCCCGCAGTGGCGAGTCACATCGGTCTTCGAGGGATCCCCTGTCAACGATTCGAAGACGCCTGTGCAACCTCCTCGAGCGCGTTTAAACACGCCGTTCAGGCGGTCGAAAACGGAATTCACGACACCGTATTGATCGGCGGCGTCGAGCGGTGCACGCCGACGACAGGGAAAGAGACCGACGAAATGACCGAGATTTTTGCCAGCGCGACTCACCGCCAATACGAACAGCCCACGGGCATTACGTTTCCCGGCGTCTTCGCATTGCTAACCAAGCGTCACATGTACGACCACGGAACGACTCGAGAACAACTCGCCGAGGTCGCAGTCAAAAACCAACACCACGGAAGCATGAATCCGCGCGCCCATTTCGGTGGGGATGCAACGGTCGAAGACGTCCTCGAGAGTCCGATCATCGCAGACCCGTTCCGCCTTATGGACTGTTGTCCGTTCTCGGACGGCGCGTCCGCGGTCGTCGTCACGTCCGCCGACCTCGCGGACAGCTATGACGGAGAGGGCGTGATGGTGACTGGCATCGGTCACGCAACGGATATCGTCCCGGTCGCCGATAAGCAGGGGCTGACCGAGACGACGGCTGCACGGGACGCGGCAACGGAAGCGTACCGACAAGCCGAGATCGATGCCGACGACGTTGATTTCGCCGAAGTTCACGACTGCTTCACCGGTGCGGAGGTAATCGCAATCGAGGCGCTCGGACTCGTTCCTGACGGAGACGGGGGCGTCGCAGCGGCCGAGGGTCGCACGGCGCTCGACGGCGAGACCCCGGTCAACCCCAGCGGTGGACTTAAAGCGAAGGGACATCCGATCGGTGCCACCGGTACCGCTCAGATCGTCGAACTCACCGAACAACTCCGCCGCGACGTCGGAGAGCGACAGGTCGAGGATGCGGAGACCGCCATCGCACACAACCTCGGTGGCGATACTGCGACGACGTTCGTAACCGTCATGGAGGCCACACCATGAGCGAGGACGATCTCGAGACTGTTCCGGACGAGTTGACGTACAGCGATTGGGTGACCGCGATTCGCGATGGAACGGTGCTCGGACAACACTGCGGTGACTGTGGTCACGCGACTGCCGCACCGAAGGCGGCGTGCGCTCGGTGTGGCAACCGAGACATCGAGACGGTCGAACTGCCGACAACCGGTACGGTGTACACCGAGACGCGACTTGAAGTCGTTCCCGAAGGGTTCGACGGTCCGTATCACATCGTGCTCGTCGACCTCGACGACGCTCGAGTGATGGCCCACGTTCCGGAGCCCGTCGAGATCGGCCAGACGGTCGAACTGGCAGGTACGATCGAGAACGAGGGCGTTGCCCCTGTTTTCGAACCGAACTGACCGGAATCCGACCACACCGACCACCGCTATTTTGCATCCGCGTTCTCCGTCGAGAGACGTTCGATCGTTCCGATCCAAATGTATTTCGCAGACTCTGTGCAGAGTTACCATATGGCAGCTAACTACCGATTCGCGTACGATCCGGGGACGATCGTCTACGGCCGGAACAGCGTCGCACGAATTGAGGACGAACTCGAGCGTATCGGCGCCGAGCGGGCGTTGATCGTCTGCGGATCGACCGTCGGTGCGACCGACTCGGTGATCGATCCGGTCGTCGACGGGATCGGCGATAGGCTCGCGGGCGTGTTCGACGAGACGACTCCGGACAAGCGATTGACGACCGTCTTCGACGGCGTCGATCGGATGAACGCGGACGATGTCGACGCGCTCGTGAGTCTCGGCGGTGGAAGCAGTTTGGATATCGCGAAAGTGATGAGCGTCGTTTCGGCCGGCGACCGGTCGGAGGAAGGTGTTCGATCGACGTTCGAACGTCAGCGAACGATTCCGATGCCGGAGGAAGAGGTAGTTCCGATCGTCGCGGTACCGACGACACTTGCCGGTTCGGACCTCTCCGCCGTTGCTGGGATCACCGCCCGCGAGTCGGGGTTCACTCGCGGTGCCCTCATCGGTAGACGGTTGATGCCCGAAGCGCTGTGTTACGATCCGGCGCTCTTCGAGACGACGCCGCACGAGATTCTCTGTGCGTCGGCTATGAACGGCTTCGACAAGGCGGTCGAGTCGTTGTACGCGCATAATGCGACGCCGATAACGGACGGAACGGCGGTTCGGAGTCTCCGATTGCTCGGTCGAGGGCTACCGCGCCTCGGACAGGGCGACCGCAGCGAAGAGACGCTACACGACTCGATCGTCGGCACCGTGTTGGCCCAATACGGCGCCTTGGGCGGCGAGAACGTCACCGCGTCGGTCATTCACTCGTTCGGTCACGGAATTTCTCGAGGGTACGCCATCCAACAGGGTGGCGCTCACGGCATTATCGCGCCCCACGCGCTTCGGTACGTCTTCGACAACGTCTACGGTCGCAGAGACCTGCTGGCTGAAGGGTTCGATGTCGGTCCGGCCGACGATCCGGACGCGACTGCCGCCGCCGTCATCGATGCCGTCGAAACGGTCCGGAACGCTCTCGACCTTCCCACGGGGCTTCGCGAAATCGACGACATGTCCGAATCGGACCTGTCGGAAATCGCGACCGACGTCGCAGACGACGTGATGATGACGAACGCGCCCGACGGACTCGAACCGACCGCGGACGAACTCGAGGCGGTCCTCCGAAAGGCGTGGTAAGTCGGTGAGACGTGGACGCTGAAGACGAAAGAATTACACTCGAATCGAGTTGCGAGTCGACGACTGCGACCCTCGTTTTCGCGTAACGTAGCTCGTTGTACACTAACCACAATTGATTTTCCCGGCCCCATTGTTTTCCGAGTATGTTCCGGAGACTGCTGACGCTGTACATCGGTCGGCGGTGGCGTACCTTCTGTGGGTTGGAGCGCGAGGAGTTCGTCGAACTGGCGACCGAGGCGCTCGAAGACCTCGGGTACGAGTACTCTCTCGAGGAGTTAGAGACGACAGACGGCGAGCGGTTCATGCTCGGGGCCGGCGAAACCGGTGACGAAATCACCGTCGAATCGCCGGTCCCGTTTACTATCCAGACGGTGACCGCAAAGTCGAATCCGGGGGTTGGATTTGCGCTCAAGTTCTTCTCCCCCGAAGAAGAGCGAGAGGAGATGACGTCGGGTGCGTGTGTCGTCGACCTTCGAGACATCGACAACACGACGCGTCCGTACATTGCACGGTTCGTCCAACGGATGGTCGACCTGAGTGACCATCCGCCGTGGAAGGTAACCCATCACGTTGGGTTCCGTCTCGCGTTCCTCCTTCGATGGAAGATTCGGGTTCTCTGGACGTACTGGCTCGGCGTGGATCAGGAATCGGTATCGGACGCTGCCTGACGTCTAATCTCTCGGATTTCGTCTCACTCGGTTGTTGGTCGTACGACGACCGTTCGTCCCCTTCGAGAAAACAGCAAATTCGAGTCGATCAGTCGTCAGAGACGACCGTCGTCGGCGTGTCGTCGGTACGGTGGAATTGGATGAAGCCCTGCAGTTCTTCGCCGGTTGGCCGGCGCGTCGCCAACGTGACCACGATAAACGTAATCACGCCGAGTGGAACCGTCACGAGGACTTCCGACTGTTCGACGGGCATGAATCCACCAAGGAACAAGACCACGTACGAGATTCCTCCAACGAGCATCGCCGCAATTGCACCCGGTGCGTTGGCGCGCTTCCACCACGTACCGATCGCTAACGCGGGGAACAACCCGGAGGCCGCGAAGCCGGCGATGATCGTGGTCATAACGCCGATGATTCCCGGCGGCGAAATCGCGACGTACGCGGCCGCGAGCGCACCGACCCAGATCACGACCGTTCCGAACCGCGTCTCTTGTTTCTCCGTTAGTCCCATGTCCAGTGACTCGGGGATGTCGTGTGAGACGCTCGCGCTGAGCGCGACGAGCAGCGCGTCCGTCGAGGACATCACTGCGGCCAGCAAACCGGCCGCACCAATCCCTTGAACGATCGGTCCGGTGTACTCTTCCAGAACGGCGTAGTAGAAGTGATCAGCGGTCGCGAGGTCCGGCTCGAGCGCCATCGCGGCACCCGCGACGAAGAACGCGGATAGCACGAACGCGCTAATGTAGAGCAAGTTCATCCACATGAAGCCTCGGCGGGCAGTCTTCGCATCGGAACTCGAGAGCACTCGCTGTCCGAACTGCGGCAGACCGAGGTACGCGAAAATCCACGAGAAGCCGACACCCAATATCATGAGGTAGGGTGCGGAATTACTCGCGAAGGCCGGATCGTTCGCCATCGCACCGCTCAGCGTTCCGCCGACGCCCATGTCAGCGAAGATGATGGGGAGCGGGAGTAGGGTGAGGATGAACATCATTATCCCCTGAATGAAGTCGGTCCAGGTGACCGCCCACATCCCGCCCAGTGAAACGTACAGTGCGAAGATGACCACGCTGACGAACAGCCCCAGTTCGTAGCCGAGATCGGGCAAAACGAACTCCATCGTAATCCCCGCTGCGGTCAGCTGGGGCACGAGATACGCCCAGGACGCCACGGCGAAGAGAATACCAGCGAGTAACCGAACGCTCGTACTCTGGTATCGTTTTTTCATGTAATCCGGTACGGTGTAAACGCCGCTTCGTCGCATCGGTGCAGCGATCGTGACCATCATCATCAATCCGCCTGCACAGACGGCGATCACGACCATCGAGGAGAACGCTGCCCCGAAGTCGTAAGCGAAGCCACCGAATCCGAAGAACGAACCGGCGCTCGCCGTGACCGCGAAGTACGCGAAGACCTGGACGTAAAGCGGGATGTTCCCGCCTGCGATCCAGAAATCACCGGTGCTCTCGCGCGATTTCCGGAAGAAGTACACTCCTATCGCGGTGACCAGAATGAAGTACAGGACGAGCATCGTGACCGCTTCCGGTCCGCTCGAAACTTCCGGTGTGACTTGCAGTGGGTTGAGCATATTACCACCCACCTCCCTCGATCTTCATCAGCCAGTACTCGTAGGCGAATCCGAGGACGACAATCACGAGTCCCCAAACCACGGTCGTGTACGTGAACAGCGTAAATTCGCCGTCCCCGGGTTCGGCATATTGCGGTAATCCGGCGAGCAGGATGAACGAGATTATGACGAGCGACCCGATGACGATCATCGGCTTGAAACCAGGTTGGTCCGTGAAACTGATGTCCTCGTACGCGATCACGTTTTCCTCTGACGTTTCGGGTGCTCCACCCCCGTTCGAATCGTTCACTGCTGTCGACGGATTATCTTCTGGTGTTTTATTTGCCATGGCGTACCATACCTTCACAACATCTGTTCCGACCCGGTTACTAAAACATTATGTTTGTTTTTTCTCACGTATTCGCAGTCATACTACCTAACAATCGCATTCACTCCGTTGAACCGGTCACGACGACTGGAATATTCGCGTGAAGAAGCACGGTCTGAGTCACACTACCGAACAACAATTTGCCGGTTGGTGACCGCTTTCGAGCACCGATTGCGACGATGTCGATGTCCTTCTCGTCGATATAGTCGAGTATCGAATCGGCCGGGTCACCGCTGCTCACCGCACTGACAGCTTCGATTCCTTCGTCCTCGGCGCGATCAGCGACCGCCGTTGCGATCTCTTGGGCACGGTCCTGTAGGTCCTCCTCTTGACGCTGGGCGGATTCGATCGATAGCGACCCGTACCCACCCTCGCGATTGTACGCACAAAGTGCGTGGATGACCGCGTCGTGTTTTTCTGCCAGTTCCAACGCGTGTGGAATCGCCGTTTCCGAAATCTCGGTCCCGTTTACCGGGACGAGTACGTTCTGATACATACACGTAAAGAGTCACAGTAGTCCCAAATAGCATTTTTTATAAGAATGCTAGTATACCACACACACGGAGTGGTACTCGTGATGTCCTCAGAACGTCGGCAACGGATCTAATTCATCCATATCGACGTTTTCGTACGCGTTACGAGCGATCACCCGCTTGTGAACCTCGTCTGGACCGTCGACGATACGGAACTGTCGAACGTTCTCGTAGAAGTCAGCGATCGGCAAATCTTTGCCGATGCCACTAGCTCCACAGAACTGAAGTGCGGTGTTGATCGCGTTTTCCGTGACGTTCGCGGTGAAGAACTTGCACATCGACACCTCGACGCGTGCCTGGTTCCCACGGGAGATTTCATCTGCCGCGTGACGAACCATCGTCCGCGCAGCGTGCAAGTTAGTCTCAGCCTCCGCAATCTCGAACCGGACCCCTTGTTTATCGGCGATCGGATCGCCGAACCCTTCGCGGTCGCTCGTGTACGCCTTCGCGACCTCGAGCGCTCGAGCGGCCATCCCGGAGTAGCGCATGCAGTGCGTGAGTCGCGCCGGTCCGAGGCGTTTCTGTGCAATGGTGAACCCTTCTCCTTCTTCGCCCAGTAGGTTCTCTTCGGGGACGCGGACGTCGTCGTAGCGGATTTCCGAGTGAACGTGGGACACGACGTCGTCTCCAAGGTGTGGGATATCGCGTTCGACGTCCAGTCCGGGCGTGTCTTCGGGGACGACGATGAGCGAACAGCCTTCGTAGGGATGCTTCTCCTGGTCAGTTCGTGCGAGCGTGATGTAGAAGTCGGCTTCGCCCCCGTTCGTGATCCACCACTTGTGACCGTCGATGACCCACTCGTCGCCGTCTTTCTCGGCGGTCGTCCCGATCATCTTCGGATCCGCACCGCCACCCTGTCTGGGTTCGGTCATCGAAAACGCAGACGTGAGCTCCCCCTCGAGAAGCGGCCGAAGCCACCGGTCTTTCTGGTCTTCCGTGCCCGCCATCTCGAGGGTATGCATGTTTCCTTCGTCGGGCGCATCGACGCGCATTGCAGGCGGGGCGAGCAGACTTCGACCGGCTTCTTCGAACAGCGGAAGCACGTCTCGGAAGTCGACGCCCATCCCTCCGTACTCTTCGCCGATCTGTGGCGCATACAGGTCTCGAGATTTCGCTTCTTCGCGAAGCTCGGCGATAACGTCGTCGGGGACCGCAGTTCCTCCCGGTAGTTCGCGCTCTCGCGGTATCACGACATCGTCGACGAAATCTCGGGCTCGCCCGGCTAATTCTCTCGATCGCTCGGAGTCTTGGTACTCCATAGCAGTACTCTCGAGCGAGCGTGATTTAAAATTACGTCCGGACAACCGCGCTTCGGTGACGTCAGTTTGGGGCCGCTTTCTCGTCGTATTGACGTTCGGAACCGTCGACAGCGAAAACAGGTCGCCGGATTTACGTCGACGATCGGAATCAGATGACGTCGTTCTCCTCGAGTTCCTTCAATCGCTCTTCGGAGACGACTCGAGAGAGAACCTCGTCCGTGTGTTCACCGAACTCGGGCGCTGGTGACCGCATATCCTCGATTTCGCTCGAGGACTTCGCCGGGAAGCCAACGTACGAGAACGCCTCGCCGTCACCAACCTCCATCTCCCCGAGCATATCCCGTGCCCGGAGTTGCGGGTGTTCGAACACTTCGTCGAATTCGTTGACCGGGGCGAACATCGTCTCTTCGGACAGGTACTCCTCCCACTCCTCGCGCGTTCGCTTATCGAACTCCGACTGGAGTTCCTCGCGAGCGTACGCCGCGTCCTCGCCGGTCGCGAACTGGTACTCAGCCAAATCCTCGCGATCCAGTTCCTCGAGGAGTTGCGCCCAGAACTTCTCCTCGCGGGGGGCGATCGTCACGTACTTGCCGTCTTTCGTCTCGTAAACGTGGTAACACGGCGCTTCCATCGCCGCCGGCGAGCGCTCCGATTCGGGCAGTTCCTCGCTCCTGAACGCCCGCCAGCTCTGGCCCGTTCCGAGCGACGCGACGACGTCCGTCATCGAGACGTCGAGGTATTGGCCGCCGTTACCCGCCTCGCGGTCGAGCAACGCCGAGACGATCATGAACGCGCTGAACATGCCGCCGACCTTGTCTCCGATTTGGTAGGCGGGGACGGCCGGGAACGTCCCGTCTTTCGAAACGGTCTCACCGAGGAGGCCGGCCAGTCCGACGTAGTTGATATCGTGGCCGACGCGGTCGCTGTAGGGCCCGTCCTGTCCGTAGCCGGACAGCGAGCAGTAGACGATCTCTTCGTTCACCTCGCGGAGGTCGTCGTAGCCGATGCCGAGGCGGTCGACGACGCCGGGTCGGAACTGCTCGAAGACGGCGTCCGCGTCGGCGACCAGTTCGAAGAACGTCTCCCGGCCCGCGTCGCTCTTGAGATCGAGCGTGACGCTCTTTTTGTTTCGATTGACCGAGTGGAACAGCGCGCCCGAATCCGTCGGTTCGACTTCTGGCTCGAGCCAGCGGGCGTAATCGCCGCGAGTCGGTTCCTCAATTTTGATGACTTCGGCACCCATATCGGCCAGCAGCATCGTCCCGTAGGGCCCCGGCAGCAACCACGTTAGGTCGAGGACGGTGTAGTCCTCGAGGTTCATGGCCACTCACGCTCGTCGGGTGATCGTGTTCGTAGCCCGGTTCCACCGATGTTCGTCACTTGGTCGTGTTGGTTGGAGGTACGGATGGGCAACGGTCGTTCGACAGTCATACTAACCGAACATCACCGATTCGCTTCTTAAGTATTTGGGGCACGGTAGCCTGTAACAAAGAACGTGATTCCAATCTCGTTGACAGAAGGTTAAACTCCCTCGCTACCGAGTATCAAACAGACCATATGGCCGAAAACGAAAGTTATCTCGACCGTCTCGTCGACGAGGACGCGTTAACGGCGTATCTCGAGCGTGAATTCGGCGACGCTCGAGGAGTCACCGTTCACTACCACGACGAGGGACACTCGAACGAGACGCTGTTCATCGAGTGGGGGGAGCAAGAACTGGTTATGCGCCGTCCGCCGGCCGGTGAGACCGCCGAAACGGCTCACGACGTTCTCCGGGAGTACAGGGTCATCGACGCGCTCGCGGACACGAACGTTCCGGTGCCGACGCCGGTGGTGGCCTGTGACGACACCTCGGTGATCGGCGGCGAGTTCTATCTGATGGAACGCCTCGAAGGTGACGTCGTTCGCGACCGCGAACCCGCCCGGTTCGCGACGCCCGAGCAGCGCCGCCTCGTGGGCGAAACGTTGATCGACACGCTCGCCGAGATTCACTCGCTCGATTACGAATCGCTCGGGCTGGAAAATCTGGGACGGCCGGAGGGATATACGGAGCGACAGGTCGAGCGGTGGGGAAAGCAATTCGAGTGGGCGTACGAGACGACGGAAAGCGAACGCGAAGTCCCGCACATCGACGAACTCGGAACGTGGCTCGAGGCGAACGTTCCCGAGGACTACGAGCACACGCTCGTCCACGGCGACTACAAACTCGACAACGTCATGCTCGCGCCCGGCACTCCGCCGGAAATCAACGCCGTGTTAGATTGGGAGATGGGGACGCTCGGCGATCCGTCGGCCGACATCGGCTGGATGCTCTGCTATTGGGACCGTGACCCGCTCATCGAGGACCTCATGCCGACGTTTATCGATCGAGAGGGGTATCCGACCAAGGAGGAACTCATCGATCGGTACGAAGAACGCTCCGGTCTCGAGTTCACGAACCGACGGTTCTACGTCGCACTTGGGCTCTACATGCTCATCGCGGTCTGTGAGATGTTCTACGCCCGGTATCTCAGCGGAAACAGCAACGACGACCTCTACCCGAAGATGGGGGCGGTAGTCCCCGAAATCAGTCGGCGGGCGAAAGAGATCATCGACGGCGAACGAGACATTTGATCCGACGCGGCGGAAATCCGGCACCGGGAGCTCGGTTGCGGTGCCGACGCTACTCGTAAGAGAGTTCGTACTCGTCTCCGTTCGTCGGATCGTATTCGAACGGCCCGGGGTCGTACCGTCGTGTCGCCCATTCGTCGAGTTCGTAGGGATACTCGCCGTTGAGCAGGCTCTTCGCTGCGGTGATCTGTTGGATGGACGGCGTTCCCTCCTCGAGCCAGTTGAGACGCGCGTCACGGTAGAATCGCTGAATCGGCACTTCCCGGTAGTATCCGATACCGCCGAAGACCAACAGTGCGTTGTCGGTGACTCGCCTGTTCGCCTCAGTAGCCAGCAGCTTACAGAGATCCGCTTCGATACCAGCATTCCCTCGTTCGTCGACGGTTTCGGCGGCGTCCGCGACCATCAGCCGTAGCGCGTACACGTCGCGGGCCATCTCCGCAAGATACCGCTGGACGGCCTGGCGCTCGCCGATCGGTTTGCCGAACGTGACGCGTTTCTTGCTCCAGGAGACCGCCTCCTCCAGGCACCGCTCGGAGATACCGAGCGCGTTCGCGGCGACGTAGATTCGGCTCACTCGGAGGTGATCGACGGCGGCGGCGAGACCCCCGCTTTCGTCGTTCCCGAGCAGGTTCCTTCCGGGGACGTGAACGTCGTCGAACTGTAGATACCGGTGTTCCGACCCGTGACTCCCCATCGTTTCCGGCATCTCGCGAATGGTCAGTCCGTCGGCATCGCGGGGGACGACGAAGATAGCGAATCCGGACGGGGTCCGCGTGACGACGGTGAAGTACTCCGCGAAGTCCGCGTTCGTAATGTGGTGTTTCGCCCCGTTGATGACGTAGTCGTCGCCGGCCGCTCGAGCCTCGGTCTCGATATCGGTTCCGCTGCCGGCGTGCGGTTCGGTCAGTGCGAACGCGAACGACGCCCCGTCCTCGACGATTTCGGAGAGCCAGCGATCTCGCTGGGCGTCCGTTCCCGCCTGCGCGACCAGTTCCGCACCGACGGTGTGGACGTGCAAGATGACTCGTAATCCCCCTGAGACCTTCGCCCACTCTTTTTCCAGTTGCACGTATTCTCGGGTCGATAGATCGAGGCCACCGTATTCTTCCGGCACGCGGCACGTGAGAAAGCCAAGATCGAGAAATTCGTCCCACAATTCGCTCCGGGGGAGAGTACCGGTTCGATCCCACGCTTCCGCGTCCGGTTCGATCTCGGTCCAGAGGTACTCGAGCGCCGCTTCGCGGAAGTCGTCGAAGTCGCTATCACTCCGCATGGTCCATTGGTACGGTCTCACATGATATAACGACGGGGGACGCGAGTGTGTCTTAGATTGAACTCCCGCTTCGACGTAGTCGTGTGTAGCGAGAACACACACCGGGGAAAGCTATAACACGAATCGTCGAAAGTCTCTACGGGAAGGCAACTATGAGCGATTCACTAGCCGGACGCGTAGACGCTGTTACCGTCGTCGGTGCCGGCACGATGGGACACGGTATCGCCCAGACGTTTGCGACGGCCGGGTACAACGTCACGATCGTCGACGTCGACGACGACGTCCTGAAAACGGCTCTCGAGAAAATCGAGGGGAGCCTCGAGAAACTCGGCGAGGATCACGACGCCGTGTTGGAGCGACTCGAAACGACGACATCGGACGAGGAGGCCTACGGCGACGCCGATCTGATCGTCGAAGCGGTCCCCGAAGATATCGACTTGAAACGGACCGTATTCGAGTCGATCGACGACCACGCACCCGAGCGAACGATTTTGGCGACGAACACCAGTACGCTCCCGATCACCGAAATCGCGTCCGCGACGGACCGCCCGAACGCGGTCGTGGGGATGCACTTCTCGAATCCGGTTCAGTTGATGGAAATCGTCGAGGTCATCCGTGGCAAGGCGACCGACGACGACGTGTTCGAGGCGATTCAGGAGATCAGCACAGAGATCGAGAAGACGCCGGTCCTCGTCGAGAAGGACATCCCTGGCTTCCTCATCAATCGGATCAACCTGCGGTTCTGGCTCGAGGCGGTTCGACAGGTCGAGAACGGCGAACAGGACGAGCGTTCGATCGACGCCGCGATCCGACGGATCGGTCTCCCAATGGGTCCGTTCGAGGTCCTCGATTTCAGCGGCGTCGACGTCGCAACGATGGCTGCCAAGTCGATGCGCGACCGCGGCGTCGACCTGCACGTCCCCGACTTGCTCGAGGAGAAAACCGAAGTCGACAAACACGGGATGAAGACCGGAGTCGGCTTCTACTCCTATCCTACCCCGGGCGAGTACTCGCGCGTCGATATCCCGCGGGAACGCCGCTACGACTTCGATCCGAAACACCTCCTGGCACCCGCAGTAAACGAGGCGGCATGGTTACTGGCCAACGACGTGACGACGAAGTCCGAGATCGACAAGGCGATGCGGATCGGGATGAACTGGCCCCGAGGGCTCCTCAAAATGGCGGACGAGTACGGTATCGATCGGTTGGTAGAGACGCTCGAGACGCTCCGCGAACGATCAGGCTGGGATGAGTACGAACCACACCCGCACCTCGAAGAGATGGTTTCGAACGACGAGTGCGGGCGCAAATCGAGTGTCGGCTTCTACGAGTGGGACTACGAGCAAACGACGTTCGACACGGTCCGATACGAGCGACGCGAGTACGTTGCTTGGATCACGCTGGACCGTCCCGAGGCGCTCAACGCGCTCGACGAGCCGAGTTGGGAAGGGTTGAACGATGCCCTCGAGCACGCCGCGAATGACGACGAGGTACGCGCGACGATCCTTCGAGGGTCGGGACGCGCGTTCTGTGCCGGCGACGACATCGCCGAGATCCAGAGTTGGGAGTCGACCGAGGACGCCTCAGAGATGATCGAAAACGTCCTCGGCCCGACGGTAGAGACGCTTCGGAATCATCCGAAACCCGTGATCGCGGCCGTCGACGGCGTCGCGAACGGCGGCGGCTGCGAACTCGTTTTGCTGAGTGATCTCGCGGTCGCCTCTCCGGACAGCGACTTCGCGCTTCCGGAGGCGAAAATCGGTGCGCTTCCGCCGATCGGACTCACCTACGGTCGGATGAGTCTCGGAAAGAAGTCGATCATGGAACTCGCGTTGACGGGCGATCAGCTGACGGCTACCGAGGCCGAATCGATGGGTATCGTCAACTACGTCGTCGACGGCGACCAGGTTGCGGACGTCGCTCGCGAACTCGCCCGCGCAACGACGGCGTCGGGCCCGAAGTCCGTTGCGGAAATGAAAGACTTCTGGACGACCATGGAAGACGATCTGCTCGAGGATTGGTTCGACAACGCGATGGGCCGTCTCGTCGAACGAACGCAATCGGAGGAAGCGAGCGAGGGGCTCGCAGCGTTCCTGGAGAAACGCGATCCGGACTGGCAGCGCTAGCGCGGCGAGGACTACTCCCCCCTAAATTCCGGAGTGCGATTGGTACGGAATGCGTCGAGGCCTTCCTCGGCGTCCTCGGTACCGAACAGGACGCCCGTTGCGAGCGCCTCCATCTCGAGACCAGCATCGAGGGGCGACTCGTATCCTTTGTTGACGACCCGTTTCGCGAATTCGATAGCGACCGGCGGTCTGGCGAGATACTCCTCGACGACGTCTTTTAAGAGGACTTCGAACGATCGGTCGCCACCGACTTCGTGGAGGAACCCGTAGGAGTGCATCGTCGCCGCGTCGTAGTGCTTCCCGCGGAGAATCATGTCGCGAGCGCGGGAGAGCCCGACGAGTCGCGAGAGCCGTTGGGTGCCACCGCAGGCGGGAATGACGCCGAGCGTGATCTCGGGCACGCCGATCGTTGCGTCCGCAGTTGCGATCCGGGTGTCACAGCAACAGGCGAGTTCGCACCCGCCTCCGAGGCAGTACCCCTCGATCGCTGCGACCGTCGGAAGGGGAAACGACTCGAGCCGATCGAACAGCCGCCGTAGTCGGCGAAACCGACGAGTCTGTTCGTGCGGGGCCGTCGTCTCGGGCGACGTGCCGATATCCGCGCCGGCGCAGAAGTTCCCGTCCCGGCCGCGGAGAACGAGGACCCGCGCCGACTCCTCGCGCAGGGTCTCGAGTGCGTCGAGTAGTTCCTCGGCCATGCGGTCGTCGAGCGCGTTCAGCGAGTCGGGTCGATCGAGCGTGACGGTCGCTCGCCCGTCGTCGCTAACGGCGAGTTCGATGGTTTCGTATTCGGTAGACATACACACGCGCTATCGAGGGAGACCACCTAATACGTACCGTCGCCGCGGCTCGTTCGCCGGTCGGCGGTCGCGTCGAACGCGCCGTGACGAGGCCCACCCGCTCGCTCACGTCGAGTCGCTGAGTTCACCCAAGACGTCGACGACCGTCTCCAACTCGGGAACCGAAGCTTCCATCGAGGGCATCGCGATGATGAGGTCGGCGCCGCCGTGAGCGTACCGGTCGAACTGGTCTCGCACGTCGGATTCGGTTCCAGAGACGGTCAGTTCGTCGACCATCTGATCAGAGATCGCGGCAACCGCTGCCTCACGGTCTCCGTCGCGAAACAGGTCGTGTGCTCTGTCCGGCGCGTCTCCGAATCCGTGTTCGTCGAGTTGCTCGTTGTACCCCATCGCCATTTCCTGTGCGAGGAGGTATCGGACGCGGCGTTCGGCACGGTCTGGGTCGTCGTCGATTGCAGTCGGAATCCACGGCGCGACGGTGATCTCGTCGGGGTCTCGTCCGGCGGTTCGCGCGCTCTCTCGAACGTCGTCGACAAACGCCGAAAACGTGGATCGAGGGAGGAACGCCGGCAGCCATCCGTCCGCGAACTCCCCCGTGAGCGCGCGGTTCGCGTCGCCGATCGCGGCGTTGAACACGGGGACGTCTTCGTTCGTCTCGAGCGCCATCGTGTACGGTCCGACGTCGAACACCTCGCCGTGGTACTCGACCGTTCCACCGGCGGTCACCTGGCGGACGATTTCGATCGTTTCGCGGAGTCGTCTGAGCGGGTGGTCGAACTCGCACCCGTGCCAGCGCTCGACGAGCGGCGGAGAACTCACGCCGATGCCGAGCAGTGCGCGCCCGTTCGAGAGTCCCTGAAGCGTCGCCGCACTCATTCCGAGCAGTGACGGACTCCGAGAGAAGACGCTCGCCACGCCGGTCCCGATCCGAACGGTAGACGTACACTGAGAGATGGCCGCGAGCGTGGCGACTCCGTTCGTGCCCGAGGCTTCCTGTTTCCAGACCGAGTGGAGTCCCGCCTCGTCGGCTCGGCGGGCGAACTCGAGGGTCTGGTCGAGTGGAACGTGCGAGAACTCGTCTGGAAGAACGAAGCCGAATTCGGTCATAGTGTTCCAATGTGGTGCGACCAGCATCAATCCACGCGCTGCGTCTCACAACTCGTGAACCGTATTATCCGGTCACGAGTACGACAGATTAACCTGAATAACGTTGGCCGTCTCGAGGACCCGTTTCGAATACTCCTCGTGGAGTACCGTCTCGGTGAGACGATTCGCCGGTCCGTAGATCGCGATACCGGCGGTAACTGACTCGTTTCCGGTCGCTACCGGTGCGCCGACCCCTCGCATCCCCTCGAATCGCTCCTCGTCGTCGATCGCGTAGCAGTCGTCTCGAATCCGTTCAAGTTCCTCGAACAGTTCGTCGGTATCCGTGATCGTGTTCTCGGTTTTCGGTGCGAGCCCGTATCGATCGACGAGTTCACGCACTCGCTCGTCGGAGAGTTGAGCGAGGATCGATTTGCCACTCGCGGTCGTGCTGAGGCGCGTTTTCGTCCCTGGATGCGTCCGCCGTATGTGGATGTTGGAACTTTCGTCCCCCTTCTGCAATCCGATGACGACCCCGAGACCGTCCTCTTCCACCATTAAAACGACGTATTCGCCGGTCTCTCGAGAGAGCGTTTTGAGTTCCGACTCCGCGACGGTATAGACATCGTACTGATTCCGAACCCGGTTCCCGAGCTCGAGAAAGCCGAACGAGACCACGTAATGCCCGTTGCCTGAGTCGACGACGTACCCTAACTCTTCGAACGTCGTGAGGTAATCGTAGACCGAACTCAGCGGCATATCTACTTCGTCGGCCAACTCGGACGCTGTCGCCCCCTCCACGTCCACGAGCGTCTGTAAGAGCCGGTCGGCCCGTTCGATCGATTGTACTTCGATTGTCATGCGGCGTGCTACCATTCTACCGGAAATAATTGTTCCGGTAATTCCGGAGGTGTTAGGAGTGGATAGACGACTCACGAGGTGGGTTGTTCGATCACGTGCGCGAATTCGCGTTATTTGTGGATCGAACCCAGTTGACACAATTGACCGGCTATTCCGACGATACCGAATGTGTCGTGTTAACATAAGGTAACACAAGAATCTACACGCGTACTATCCTCCACGGTGGGGCAAAATCGACACCGTCGTTACACCAATACACTTGTAATGTTTATCTCTACCGAAGGTAGCTCCGGTTATTCCGTACTCCGGCAGTATGTGGGTTCGAGTCTAACAATAACGCCCCAATTGCCGATCCAGTATCGAACGGTTCGATAAGTCTTCGACTCGAGTTCGCCACCGACCAGCAAACAATCTTCGGGCCGAGTTACTCTGTCGAATACCGTGTTCGCTTTGTCCAGCGTGGGATCAACACCTCAGCTTTGCCAGGGATATGCACCGTTCCACGGCCGTTCCCGTTCGAAGGCCGCACTGACCGCGATGACGTCAGTATCGGCGAATCTATCGCCGACGAGTTGCATCCCAACTGGGAGCGATTCCTCCACGAATCCGGCCGGAACGGACGCTGCGGGGTGATCTGTCATATTGAATATCCAACTGAAGATCCAGTCGATAAACGGATCTATTTCGACCCCATCGACTTCCGACGGTCCGATCTGCTCGGCCTCGAACGGTGGAATCGCCATCGTCGGCGTCACCAACAGATCGTACTCCTCGAAAATGGTCGCAACGTCCGCATACACGTCCGTTCGAACGGCGTCGGCTCGCTTGTATTCCGTGACGGAGTGAGCACGACCCGCCTCGACAATGCTGCTCACCAGCGAATCGATACTCGAACCGTGTTCCTCGAGCAGATCCATCCCGTGTGTGTCGTCTAGCTGTCGAATGATGTCCGCTATCAGCACCTGAAAGATCGTCCGCCACGCATCCCGTATCTCGCCCGGATTGCGATCGAAGGTAACCTCGATTCGCTCGACCGTCGCACCCGCAGCCGACAACGATTCAACCGCGCGGTCGAGTGTCTCTCGAACGCGAGAATCGACGTCGAACAGCCCGAGCGTGGGGCTGTACGCAATTTCGAAGTCGTCAATATTACGCTCGAGTCCATCGGTGTACAATTCCGTCATTTCGGGGTGCGTGAACGGATCGTTCGAGTGGGGCCCCGTCATCACGTCGAGCAAAATCGCCGCGTCTTCGACCGTCCTGGTCAGCGGGCCGTGCTGTACGAACGGCGTGTGTTCGGCGAAGGCGTTCGCCGGGTTTCCGTTCGGAACTCGTCCAAATGTCGGTTTGAACCCGTAAACACCACAACAGGCGGCTGGAATTCGAACCGATCCGCCGGCGTCGGATCCCTGCGCCGCAGGGGCGAGTCCGTCTGCGACGGCGGCCGCGCTCC